>CANRON010000001.1 GCA_947632245.1 uncultured Ignatzschineria sp.
AATTATGCTTCTAAGACAATCTTGCCAATATGTTCGCTGGACTCCATGAGCGCATGGGCTTTGTCGGCTTCTGCGAGGGGAAATACTTGATAGATTACAGGCTTGAAATGTCCTTGCTCTAAAAGGGGCAACACATCTCTTTCAATATCTTCTGTGAGGATGCGTTTAAATTCATATTCACGGGCACGTAGTGTACTGCCTGTAACCGTGAGGCGTTTTTGCATGATCTTCATAAGGTTTGCTGTCACTTTTGCGCCGCCCATGGAGTTGATATAGACAAGGCGACCGTCAGGATTCATGAGATCAATATTCTTCTCGTAATACTCGCCGCCAATCATGTCTAAAACAACATCAATGCCAATATCTTTCAATACTTCGGCAAAGTCATCGGTTTTATAGTTTACGGCAATGCTTGCGCCTAATTGGGTAACGGCATCTTGTTTTTCTTGATTGCCAACAGTGGTATAAACATTCGCGCCGATAATTTTCGCGAGTTGAATCGCTGTAATGCCAATGCCGCTACTGCCGCCATGCACAAGAAAGTTTTCGCCTTTTTTGAGCTGACCGCGTTGGAAAACATTACTCCAAACGGTATAGAGTGTTTCCGGCATACTTGCTGCTTCAATAAAGCTTAAGTTTTTAGGTTTTGGAAGTGCAAGAAACTCATCAACCTTTACATATTGCGCATAACCACCGCCACCGATGAGCGAGAAGACTTCATCGCCAACTTTCCATTTTGAAACGGCAGAACCTATTTCACTGACAATGCCGGCAACTTCAAGACCTAAAATATCTTGTGGCTCGCCTTTAGGGGCAGGGTAATATCCTTTACGCTGAATGACATCAGGGCGATTAACACCTGCGGCTTTTACTTCGATGAGAATATCGTGCTCACCAAGTGTAGGGCGCTCTTTCTCGCCTAATTGAAGGACAGAAGGTGCACCAAATTCTGTGAGAATAACTGCTTTCATATCGACTCCCTTAATTGTTCTGTGTACTTCTCTTTCATAATTTTAAACGCTACTTGGTAAAAAATTAACGTATTTAAAACATCAATATCACCGTAAGTAATTGAATATAAATGAAAAGGGAAGAGGGTTTTAAGACTGAATAGACTAATCCTATCAATTATTCATCTTAACGAATTAAAGCGATTACGTCTATCTGTAGGGGATATGGTGATATCGGCTTATCATCAAACGCTAAAACAGCGATCTATTAAAATGCCGAAAGTACTATGACTTTCGGCACTATGTTTTTGTAGCTATTGTATGAATTCATCTTATCTCGATTAAGAAATAAGATGAGCGGTTTTTTAAGCCTGAATTAATTCATTGAGCTTCACAAGGGGATGAACGATCGTGACGTTATCAAGACGTTTTACCTGTCCTCGGCAAGATGAACCCGTTGCGAGGATTGTTTCAGGGTTATTGCCCTGTATAACTTCTGCCCATGATTGCGAGTAGATTTTTTTAGAGACTTCTAAGTTCTTTTTAATATGACCAAATCCGCCACTCATTCCGCAGCAGCCTGATTTCATCGCATCGAGTTTGAGTCCAAATGCTTCAAATACCAATTGCCATGATTTTGGGGCATGTGTTGCATTTGTCTTCTCAGTACAATGGCTCATGAGTTTTAAAGTTTCTGAGGCTTGTAGTACTGGGATATTCTCAGCTGTTTCTAAATAACGGCTAAGCCATTCTTGTACGAGCTCGACTTTGGGGGTATCTAAACCAATAGCGGGATATTCATCACGATAGGTCAGCGTAATAGGCGGTTCAATTCCGACCATTGCAATGCCATAGCCTTTAAGATCTTCGAGCAGTTGGTGCTGTTTTTCAGCCTCTTTTTTAAACTGATCAAGCGCTCCATAAACCTGTGCAACTTTCCCTGATGCTTGATATGGTGCGATAAAGACTTCTACGCCGAGTTTGTGAAGAAGTTCGACAGTAGCATTAAAGGTTTTCGCATCGTAATACATGAAAAATGAGTCAGGCACGATGATTACCGCTTTTTCTTTATCTTTAACACGATGAAGCTGTGAAAGGTTACTTGTGGATAACTCTGTATATATCTTGTTGGCAGGGAGATATTGTCCACGTTCAAGAAGGGGTAAATCCACAAGGCCGATATAGTCGAACATCTTTTTACCGAGCTTGTTACTGGCAATTAAGTTATAAGCGCCACTGACTTTATTCGTGATCGGCGCCATTTTTTCAGCGCCAATTAAGAGTTTTTCATACAAGGGGCGTTTATGTGTTTGGTAGTAATGGTTCATAAACTGTGATTTTGCCGCTGGAATATTAACCTTAATCGGGCATTCGCCGGCGCATGATTTACAGCTTAAGCAGAGGGATAATGAATCATAGACTTCTGTTTCAAAGGCTTTATTCGTGATGTTGTTTGATTTTTGACGCAACCACTCTTTAATGAGTTCCGCACGTCCTTTGGGGGAGTGAATACGTTCGCGTGTTGCTTTGTAGCTCGGGCACATCGGGGAATTCACATCGTAGTTAAAACATGCGCCATTTCCATTACAGTAGAGCGTTGTTGTATAGGCATTTTCAGCCCAGTAATGGCTATTAATCTGTCTGTTGAAATCAGCGCGAAGCGGTACTTCATCAATTTTGAGTAGCGGGGTTTCATTCGCCGATGATATTTTACCGGGATTAAGCTGATTGTATGGGTCAAAGGTTGCTTTTACTTTTTGCACGAGTGGATAGAGCTCGCCAAAGAAAGTTTGTGCATACTCAGAGCGAACGCCCTTACCATGTTCACCCCAAAGTGCACCGCCATATTTTTGGCAAAGCGCAAAGACTTTGTCTGAAATCTCTCGAATTAAGGGGCGATCTTCAGCCAGTTTTAAGTCAAGGGAAGGGCGCACATGAATGACGCCGGCATCGGCATGCCCAAACATACCATATTTTACATTCGCCGCATCTAAGATCGCTCTAAACTCTACAATGAAAGGGGCTAAATTACGAGGGGGAACGGCTGTATCTTCTACAAAGGGAATCGGGCGACGATTACCTTTTGCCGCGCCTAAAAGGCCGACTGCGCGTTTGCGAAGCCCATAAATATCACCGACTGCTTTTTTCCCCATCAGTGGGCGAATAGAGAGACGATTGTGATTAGGGTTTGTTTCTGTATGGGCGATAAAGGCATCTATTTTTGCTTGCAGCTCCATGTCTGTATCTGCATTGAACTCAATCATCTGAATTGCTTTGAGCGCAGCATAATCAATGCCAGTAAAGTATTGCTCTGTCGTTGCCCAGATGAAGTCATTTTTGGCAATTTCCATGACGATATTATCCACAACTTCCACGGATGTGGGTCGAGGGTTCGAATCCATCAAGAACGGTGCATCTTCTAATGCCGCAATAAAGTCATTGTAGGTAATCAGAATTAAGGCTGTCTCTTTTGGGATCGGCAGAACATTCAGTTTTGCTTCTGTAAAAACACCGAGCGTTCCCTCAGATCCACAAAGAAGATGATTGAGGTTACGGCTTTCATCTTGCGTAAAGTGGTCAAGATCATAGCCTGTAATGAAGCGATTGAGTTGTGGAAAATGGGCGTGAATTGCCTCTTTTTCCGGTAGTAGCGCATCATAGAGCTGGTTCGTGAGGGGAAAGGCCTCAATATCTAGGCGCTCTTTTTCAGATAACGCGTGACTTTTAATCGCTTCACCGCCAATGCGATATGCCAAAATTTCTAGAACGTGTTGGCTTGTTTTTCCATATTCACAGCTGCCTTGCCCAGATGCATCAGTATTGATCATGCCACCAATTGTTGCCCGGTTTGAGGTGGATAATTCTGGGGCAAAAAAATAGCCTAAGGGGCGAAGATATTCGTTCAGCTGATCTTTTACCACACCTGTTTGTACTGTGACAATACGCTTCTCTTCATCAAAATCTAAAATATGATTCATGTGACGTGAGATATCAATAATCACGCCACTATTGAGTGATTGACCATTTGTCCCAGTGCCGCCCCCACGAGTTGACAAGGAGATTGATTGAAATTCAGGCTTTCCGAGTAAAACCATGACTTTTTCCACATCATGATTAGATTTAGGGAAAATCACTGCTTCAGGCATCACCTGATAGATGGAGTTATCGGTTGCTGAGATAAGTCTTTGGGCGAAACTGACTTCAATATCGCCGCTAAAATGATTATCTTTAAGCGCCTTTAGAAATTTTTGCGTCAAGGCATTGGGGTGTATAGCAGTTGTCATGGGACTATTTACCACTTTTTCGTTTAGGTTGGTCTAAATATTCTTGTGATTGCATCTCAATGAGACGGCTAATGGTTCTATCAAATTCAAAATCAATCGCTTTCTCACCTTTCGGCTGATAAAGTTCATTCATGGGAACATCTGATCCGATAATGACTTTCACACCTTGATCATAAAATTCATCAATCATAATGACAAAGCGGCGGGCTTCATTTTCAAGATCACGAGTGAGTTCTGGTAATTCACTGAAGAAAACCGTATCTAAAATCGAGGCGAGGTAGATAAAGTCTTGGGATGATCGGGCTTTTTTACAGGCTTCATTAAAGGTAAACCAAGCAGTCTCTTCAAACATTTCGAGCATCTCAAATTGATGGCCATTCACATCAAGCGTAATGGGCTCGCTTGAGTCACCGGCGATCTCTTCGAACTGTGTCTTGAAATGTGCTTCTTGCGCATCTTTATCGCCAACGAACCATACTTCTGCGCTATCAATGTGGCGCATCCGGTAATCTTGATCGGTATCTAAGACTATAATACCAAGGCGTTTCTTAATGATCTCAATTGCAGGTAGGAACTGCTGTCTTTGTAGACCATTTTTATAAAGAGCATCAGGTTCACGGTTTGAGGTTGTAATAAAAAAGATACCCTCAGATAAGAGCGCATCAAGCAAGCGATAAAGAATCATAGCATCTGTAATATCAATGACATGAAACTCATCTACGCAGAGAACCTTACATTCTTTGGCAAATTCTTTAGCCACTAATTTAAGCGGATCCTCAGATCCTTGATGAAGCCGCATTTTCTTATGCACATCTTGCATAAAGTGATAGTAATGTTCACGAATTTTGGGGACGTCAATATTGTCGAAAAAAAGATCCATAAGGAAGGTTTTCCCGCGTCCGACGCGCCCATAGATATACAGACCACGGGGATCTGAATAGGTTACAGGGCCATCAGCAAAAGGATTCATCATCTTTTGCATAAATGAGCGAGAGTCTTCTGCCGCGATCGGTTTATCTGTTAAAATTTTTTCTCTTAACCGATCATAACTCTCAGCAACAGATACCTGTACGGGGTCTTCTTTAAAGCCTTTCTCTGCTATCAGTTTAAAGTATGCTTCTTTAATAGTTGTCATAAATATTCTCAACCCTCTTTCTTTTTTGCCCTGCGTTCTCGAAAAAAGTCTTTAATTAAAGCGCTGCATTCAGCTTGAAGAACGTGGGGAATTATCGTTATTTTATGATTAAATGCTTTATAGTCGTTAATATTTAAATTGGTACCAAGGGCACCATTTCTGGAGTCTCCTGCGCCGTAAATTACGGAATCGATCCGAGTATGCAGAAAGCTGCCTGCACACATTGTACAAGGCTCTAGCGTAACATAGAGCTTTGCGCCGGGTAGTCGATAATTTTTCATGATGTTACAAGCTTTCCGAATCGCGACAATTTCGGCATGTGCGGTCGGATCATGATCGATGATTGAGCGATTGTGGCCTCTCGCGATGATCTCTCCATCAATCACAATTACAGCGCCAATCGGAACCTCACCAATATCTGCAGCTTTCTGCGCTTCTATTAAAGCTTCCCGCATAAAAAGTGTATGCTCATCTTGATTCAATGTCCGCTCGTTTGTATTTATTATCGCAGTGGGTAAGGACTGATTAAGAATACTATTTGTCATTATGAGAAGAAAACAAGCTTAGCATAGAAATATTCAAGAACTCTTAAACCTAAGAATAATCCTAGAACAATGACCATCGGACGAAAGTCCATCATGCCCACTTGTAGCTTAAATGGAAATCGTTTAATAAGGGGATTTGTCAATTGGGTTAAAAGACTCAAAAATACAGATTGTCTAGGTGATGAGCCAATCCAACTACTGATTGCTTGAATGATAAATGCAAAGAGATAGATATAAATCGTATTACGCACAATCTCGATCGCAATGACACCGACAATTGCGAGTGGGGAGATCGGAGCTGTGACCCCAAGTAGCATTAGGAGAACATATTTTATAACGGTTAAAATCGCGGCCGCTAAGATGCAAGACCAATCGGCGCTGCCAATAATGGGCGTGATTTTTCGAATCGGTAAAATTACGGGATTTGTGATTTTCACAATGGATTGAATGATAGGGTGATAGAAGTTTGCTTTAATCAGTTGTAGTAAAAATCTTAGCAAGACAAAGATAATTGCAAAGCTATAGGCGATCTCAATTAAAAATTCGAGAATATTTGAAATCATGGGGTATTGTTTCTCCTGATATTGGTCACTGGAAAAGTGGATATGATGGGTACTCTTTTTTGCGACATTGCTTAAATCATCATCGGGAACTATTTTATTTGCGCTGAAATAATATCCGATAATGCTTTATCTCTATTGAATGCGGCATGCATCGCTTCTGTAATAATGCGATCGAGTCCATTATTTTCAAGACTGAAAATGGCTTGTTCTGTCGTTCCCTTTGGAGACATCACGTTTTGTTTAAGCGTCTCAAGTGAAAGCTCCGAGCACTGGCTATATTTTGCCGAACCCAAAACCGCTTGTTGGGTGAGCGCAAGGCTATTTTTTTCATCAAGCCCCATCGCAACGCCTGTTTTTGTCATAATATCCATAAGATAAAAGAGATAAGCAGGACTAGAGCCTGATACCGCAACCGCGGCAGAGATGAGCTCTTCTGATGCAAGCCATGCTGTAATACCGCAACTTTCAAAGATGTAATTAGTGATAGCGCGCGCCTCTTCAGAGACTTCCTTATTTGCGTATATCGCAGAAGCCCCTAAGCCAATTGTGGCGGGCGTATTCGGCATGACCCGAATAACAGGGTGCGACTCTTTACCAAGTCCGCGCAAAATAGCTTCAATCGAAACACCGGCGGCAATAGAGATAATCAGCTGATATGGCTTTAAAATCGGCTTGAGTTCAGCAAGAAGTGCCGGAAAACCTTGAGGTTTGATTGCAAGTACTATGATATCGAGCTGGTCGATAAAATCATGGTAATCTTCAGTAGCGGTCACTTTTAATGTATCTTGAAAAAAATGACGTTTATCTGCATTTCGGTCACAGACAAAGAGCGAATAACCTTCATGTGGGTCACTGTTTTCTTGGCTTAAGCTAGTTAGAATCGCTCTTGCCATATTGCCGCCACCTATAAAACCGATCGATTTACTCACGCTTTCCCCCTTCATTAATCGTTGTTGATTTTACCTATTTACACTCTGCTAAAGATGATTTTAAGGCTCTCAATACTTAGCTTAGATTCTATTTTATGAGGTTAGATAGCATTAAGCGAGTATAAATTCTTTTTTGAGTGATTCAATCTCATCTCGTTTGCGTGCAGCTTCTTCGAACTCAAGATTTTGTGCATGATTGAGCATCTCTTTTTCAAGCTTTTCAATATGTTTTGCAAATAATTTTGGATTCGATCTAAACTGATTCTCATTATCAATCGATGTTTCATCAATGATGAGTTTTCCACGGTATTCTTTAATATACTCATTTTTAGGTGTGGTATCTCGGGCATCGTAAAGGGTATCTTGAATCTGTTTGATGATGGTTTGTGGTGTAATGCCATGCTTTTCGTTGTAGGCTTCTTGCAGTGCTCTGCGGCGCTTTGTCTCATCAATGGCAAACTGCATGGCTTTCGTGATCTTATTGCCGTATAAAATCGCAGTACCATCGACATTTCGAGCAGCACGACCGATTGTTTGAATTAAAGATCTTTCCGAGCGAAGAAAGCCCTCTTTATCAGCATCTAAAATAGCAACGAGCGATACTTCAGGGATATCTAAGCCTTCTCGCAATAAGTTAATACCGACTAAAACATCAAAAACCCCAAGACGAAGATCTCGAAGAATTTCAACGCGTTCAATCGTATCAATATCGGAATGGAGATACCGTACCTTCACGCCATGATCAGCTAAGAACTCAGTGAGGTCTTCAGACATTCGTTTTGTTAAAGTGGTGATAAGGACGCGCTCATTTTTGGCGACACGTTTCGTGATTTCAGATAAGACATCATCTACTTGTGTATCAACGGGGCGAACTTCAACGATGGGGTCTAAAAGCCCTGTCGGGCGTACAACTTGCTCGACGATTTGATCGGCATGCTCAGCTTCATATGTGCTGGGCGTTGCCGAAACAAAGATTGTTTGCGGCATTAAGGCTTCAAACTCTTCAAATTGTAAGGGCCTGTTATCAAGTGCCGAGGGCAGCCTAAATCCGTAGTTAACGAGCGTCTCTTTACGTGAGCGGTCACCTTTATACATCGCGCCGACTTGAGGCACGGCAACGTGCGACTCATCAATGAAAAATATGGCATTGTCGGGAAGGTAGTCAAAAAGTGTGGGCGGTGCATCACCAGGATTTCTGCCAGAGAGGTAGCGAGAGTAGTTCTCAATGCCTTGACAGTAACCGAGTTCGATCATCATCTCGATATCAAATTTTGTCCGTTGCTCAATTCTTTGCGCTTCTACTAATTTATTCTGAGCACGCAATTCCTCTAAACGATCTGCTAGTTCCACTTTAATGTTTTCTACTGCGGCAAGAATACGTTCTTTCGGCGTCACATAGTGACTAGAGGGATAGATCGTCAATCGCGGTACAACGCGAGAAACATGGCCTGTCAGTGGATCAAAAAAAGAGAGGTTTTCGACTTCATCATCAAAGAGCTCAATTCGAACGGCATCGCGTTCACTCTCCGCAGGGAAGACATCAATAATTTCGCCGCGCACCCGGAAGTTTCCACGTTCAAGTACCGTATCATTGCGCGTATATTGAAGCTCTACTAAACGCCTGATAATCGCACGCTGATCAATTCTTTCCCCTTTAGAAACATGCAAAATCATGCTCATGTAGTGATCTTTGTCACCGAGTCCATAAATGGCAGACACCGTTGCGACAATGATAGTATCAGGACGCTCGAGAATCGCTTTAGTCGCTGAAAGGCGCATCTGTTCGATATGATCGTTGATGGATGCATCTTTTTCAATAAAGGTGTCGGATGCCGGAACATATGCTTCAGGCTGATAGTAATCATAATATGAGACAAAATATTCAACAGCATTATCGGGGAAAAACTCTTTCATCTCCCCATAAAGTTGTGCCGCAAGCGTTTTGTTGGGCGCGAGTATCATGGCAGGGCGCTGGGTATTTTGAATAATATTAGCCATAGTAAATGTTTTACCCGATCCCGTAACGCCAAGTAGCGTTTGGAATGCGAGGCCATCATTAAGCCCTTCAGTGAGCGCTTTAATCGCAGCAGGTTGATCGCCAGCTGGAGAATAATGCGTTGAAAGCTTGAAATTTGTTTGATCTGTCGCCATATATGTAAGCAATCGTTTATTCTATGAAAGTGAAAAGGCTACTATAGCATAACTTCTATCAATCAAAGTTAGGTGTTAGTATCTATATATAGAGATTAACAAGAATGAATTTGATCGCGCTATAATGCTTCGTTAAATATTTAATCCATTGGCAGCTATGACGGTATTGCAGGTGGTATTGCAACGGTTGCCAACATTAAAACCATAATAAAAATGGAGATACAGAACTATAATGTCTCAAAAAAAAGATAAATTTTCGGAATTACCCATTTTAGCGTTACGTGATCTGGTGGTTTTTCCTGGCACGAAAACGCCACTTCTTGTGGGAAGACCGCTCTCAATCGGCGCCCTTGAGATGGCATCTGAAGTTGATAATCGTGTCTTATTGATGAGCTTAAAAGATCCCGATGAAGAAGAGATTACGATGGATACTGTGTATCACACAGGGGTTGTTGTCCGTATTGTTTCTAGTAAGTTGTCTAAGGGGGGATCTTATCAGATCACTTTAGAAGCGATTGAGCGCGTAAAATTAAAAGAGACAAAGTCGTTAGTTTATGAAAATAGCGACGGTTTTGTTTTTGATTTTGTTATGGGAAGCTACGAGCTCGCACCCTTTGAAGATACGTTAACACCGGCGGAAGCCGAGGTTTATTACGTGACATTTGAAAAGTTGGTGAAGAAGCTACTTGAAAATGCACAAATCAAACAATTAACGCCAGAAACCTTACTCGAAGATAAGGCGCTTTTCCCGCTAATAATGAAACTTGCGTGTGAAATCCCGATGTCTGTTGAGAAAAAACAGTTGATTCTTTCAGCGGATAAATTATCAGATGCCGCGGATGTGTTGATTGATAACTTAACGGTTGAACTCAATATTATTGATCTTCAGCGTCGCATTCATGGGTTAGTACAGACGCAAATTTCAAAAAATCAGCGTGAATATTATTTAAATGAACAAGTCAAAGCGATTCATAAAGAATTAGATGAGCTGAATGATTCAGGGCTTTCTGAGTTAGAAGAGCTTGAAGAACGTATTCGCGAGGCTAAAATGCCGGTTGAAGCGGAGACGAAAGCATTAAATGAAGTAAAACGCTTAAAAACAATGCCGCCAATGTCAGCGGAAGGAACTGTTGCAAGAACGTATATTGATTGGTTGTTGAAGATGCCATGGAATAAACGTTCACGTTTACGCTTTGGTCTACCGACTGCAAAAAAGGTTCTAGATAGAGATCACTCAGGCCTTGAGAAGGTGAAAGATCACGTTCTTGAGCATCTTGCGGTGATTAGTCATACGAAAACGAAAAAGGGCGATATTCTCTGCTTTATTGGCCCTCCTGGTGTGGGTAAAACTTCACTTGCGAAATCGATCGCGGAAGCGACGGGGCGTGAGTTTGTGCGCATGAGTTTGGGGGGCGTGAATGATGAGTCTGAGATTCGTGGACATAGACGTACTTATATTGGTGCGATGCCAGGGAAACTTGTGCAGCTATTAGCAAAGGCCAAAACTAAAAACCCGCTCATTTTATTAGATGAGTTAGATAAGACGGGCCAAACCCATAAAGGGGATCCTGCTGCGGCGCTCTTAGAGGTTTTAGATCCTGCACAAAATGACACTTTTAGTGATCATTATCTCGATGTCGATATTGATCTCTCTGAAGTCATGTTTATCGCAACGGCAAATAGCTACAATATTCCAGGGCCACTTCGTGACCGAATGGATATTATTGAGTTATCGAGTTATACAGAGCTTGAAAAACTCGAAATCGCGAAAGAACATCTTATCCCTGATCGTTATAAAGAAAATGGCTTAACGAAAGAAGAGCTGAAATTTACAGATGAAGGCATACTTTTCTTAATCAATCATTATACAAAAGAGGCCGGGGTTCGTAATTTAACGCGTGAGCTCAATACCATTTGCCGGAAGTTTATTAAAGAGCGCATGCTCGAGAAAGATAAGACCCGTAAGGGGGAAGTGATTGATGCTGCGCGTGTTAAGCACTACCTCGGTTCGACAAAATATCGTTATGGGATTAAACCCGATGAGCATGAAGTCGGCTACGTCAATGGTCTTGCTTGGACGCAAGTAGGTGGCGATTTACTCGGCATAGAAGTGCAGTTAGTACCCGGAAAAGGGGAGCTTATTGCAACGGGAAGTTTGGGTGATGTGATGAAAGAGTCTGTCAGAACTGCATTAACTGTTATTCGCGCACGTAGTAACTACTATGGCTTACCGGAGAACTTCTATAAGAAATGGGATATCCATGTACATGCACCTGAAGGCGCAATTCCTAAAGATGGTCCAAGTGCCGGTGCTGCTATTACATTAGCGATTCTCTCAGCGTTATTGGGCGTTCCTATTCGTTCTGACATTGCGATGACGGGAGAAATTACGCTTCGCGGTCATGTGTTAATTATTGGCGGATTGAAAGAGAAGTTAATCGCAGCGGAAAGAGCAGGTATCCGCACGGTGCTGATTCCGGAAGAAAACACAAAAGATTTAGAAGATATCCCTGATTATATTATTAATAATTTAGAGATTATCCCTGTTAAATCATTTGACGAGGTTGTTGAACACGCTTTAACGCAATCACCTACCATATCAGATGGTTATCAGAGATTTGATAGCTTTACGCTGATCGCGGAAGAAAGTGATGAGATCAAAAATAGAGCGAAAACACATTGAAATACTTGACTTGGAGCGGTTGCGGACGTATAAATCTATACAGAATTAACAAAGTTTGTTAATTTGATTAGACATAAGCACTGAACTATAGTGCAAATTGCATGTTTTTTTAATAGTAGGAAATAATTTATGAACAAAACTGAATTGATTGCTGCAGTTGCAGAAAAAACGGAAATGACGAAAGTAGCTTCTGCGAAAGCAGTTGAAGCAGTGATGGAAACAATTACTGAAGCGCTCGCTAGCGGCGATAGCGTAACTTTAATTGGTTTCGGTACATTCACAGTACGTGATCGTGCTGCACGCGTTGGTCGTGACCCACGTAACCCTGAAAAAGAAATTCAGATCAAAGCTTCACGTGTACCAGCTTTCAAAGCAGGTAAAGGTTTACGCGAGTCAGTAAACAAATAAGTATTGACTACTTATCAAGAATGATTAAAAGGCTTTAGTACAGTGTGCTAAAGCCTTTTTAGCATCATAAAGTATCAGATGTATAGAGTCTTTCGCGGATGCTCGTTATAATAATTGCTTTCGCAGAAAGAGCATTCAAATTCAATGGGAGAGTTGTTGATGGTAGATGAGCATATTCCTCAAAGTGTAACGTATGAGTTATTGCAAGCACAGTTTCAGGGTCTAAATTTAGCAGAAGCACAAGGCGTGTTAGCAGCGCTGCTGTGTGGGACTTCTTTTGACCATTTTAAAGATTGGTTAAAAGAGTTAGAGCATATTCGTTTTGATGAGTCGCCTCTCAATGAAGAGATATTGAAGATTCTCTATGATAAAACGCTTGATGAGATGAACTCTACGGAGTTTAACCTCAGACTCCTGATTGCAGATGAGGATCAGATTAAAGAGCGTATTGAGGGTTTTATCAAATGGTGTCATGGTTTTGGCTACGGGTTTGGTCTATCGAGTGAGCTATATGGGCAGTTGGATGAAGATGGTAAGGACTTCATCCGTTATATTTTGGAGTTTTCAGCGCTCGATACGGATGAGGTGTTAGAGGGATTGGTCGATGAGAGTGATCGTCTTGCGCTCGAGGAGCTGATCGAGTTTGTTCGTGTTGGTGCCTTAATGCTCTATTTTCATCTAAAGGATCAACCTAAGGTTCATTAGTTTTAGAACGGCTGAATATAAAACAAAAATAAATATAATCTAATATTTTCAATATCTCTAATTATTAACAATATATTTGTGGTTGATAATCGTGAATTGATTAATATCTTTTATTTTGATTATAAGGGGCTAAATTCAATCATGTCGGAGAAAATGCGCTATCAACTGATAGATACCCATATCCACCTTAATTCATCTATTTATGCGGTGGATTTGCCCGCATTACTAAACGCAGCCATCGCTCAAGGAATTGATAGATGGATTTTGCCCAGTACTGAGCTCGCAGATATTCCAAGACAAATTAAGATAAGCCAGCAATTTAACGGGGTATTGAATGGATTTGGTATCCACCCTTGGTTTACTGAGGGGCTTACGGATGATTGGTTATCGGTTTTAGAGACGAGTATAGAGCTACATCATCCTGTCGCTATTGGTGAGTGTGGGCTTGACTTTTCGAGATCAAATACTGCCTTACAGCAGGATGTTTTTGAAAAACAGGTCGCGCTTGCTGTAAGGCATGACTTGCCACTGATCATTCACTCTTATAAGGCGGTTGATTCGGTATTAAAGATATTAAGAAAGTATCCTACTGCCCGTGGTGTATTTCATGCGATTAATGCGAGTGTTCAGCAGCTTGAGCAAATTTTGGCATTAGGCTTTTATGTCGGGTTTGGGGGAGCTGTCACTTATGATCGGGCAAAGCGGCTACAGAAGTTGTTAGCTAAGACACCGATGGAGAGAATATTACTCGAAACTGATGGCCCTTTTCAGGTGGGTGCGTATAAAGATTCTCAGTTACCGAATTTACCGGAAGATCTCATTCATATTGCGCATTTTATTGCAGAACAAAAAATACGAACCTATTCAGAAATTGCTAAGATAACTACTGATAATGCAATTCATTTATTTAATTTGGAGATAAAATGACTATAAAGAAACCTGCACGATTATCTCAATTACTCTCCATTGAGTTTCCGATTGTTCAAGCCCCCCTCTATCACGGTGGTTCGACTGAATTGGTTGCAGAAGTATCAAATAATGGTGGGCTTGGAATGATTGCCGGAGGGTTTTTGACGCCAGAAGCGCTTTTGCATGAAATCGAAGCTGTCAGGGCGTTAACAGATCAACCCTTTGGTGTGAACTTAATGGTAACGCGAGAAAATACGTTAGAGCTCTCTCAGTATGAAGCGGCACTTAAGCAGATGAAAGCATTTGCCGGTGCTGAAGAGATTGATTTAGAGAGTCTAAACACGGAAGCTTGGGCCCTGTCCCCCTTTTCAGACTTAATTGATGTCTTAGTAGAGGCGTCGGTACCTGTTGTGAGTTTCTCGATGGGGATTCCTACTGAGGAAGATCTTCAACTCTTGAAAAAGAGCAATATTAAAGTCATAGGACATTCAACGCATATGCTTGAAGCTTTACTGTGGGAGGAGCGTGGGGTAGATGCGCATCTGTTACAAGGCATTGAGTCAGGAGGAATGCGTAATACTTTTATCGGTGATGCCGAGAAGATTACTTTTAGTGCGCAATCTCTTATTCATCAGGCGCTATCCGTGTTGGAAAAGCCCTTTATGGTATCAGGCGGGATCTATAATAAATCCCTCTTTGCATCGATGATTATTCAAGGTGCGGATGGGGTTGCGATCGGTACGGCGTTTATGATGACACCAGAGTCAGGTTTAACAGAAGCAGAATATGTACAGCTCAAAAGAAGTAATGAATATGATAGCGTAATGACTTCTCATTGGACTGGAATTTTAGGGCGTTGTTTCAGTAACTTTGGCACCCAAGTATTGCGCGAAATTGAAGGACAAACATTACCCTTTCCTGAACAACTCTTTTTAGTGCATGCAGCGACAATTGATCTCTTAGAAGAGGGCGATACACCTGAGGAATTTCAACCGATCTGGGCGAGCGTGAATGCGCCGTTTTGCCATCGAGTATCTGTGAAGATTTTGATGGATTCTTTAGTGAACTAAACACATACCTTTTAGGATTTACCTGTTTTCAGATTCTTCGGGTCTGATATTGAATGGTCAAATAAAGAAAGATGCCGATTTGCTTTAACGGCATCCTTTTTTATTCATGAAGATTGCGAATTAATCTTTCCAATACAATTCGCCTTTGCCTAAATATCTATTTTGCCCACCAATCCAGATGGATTGATCTTTCTGAACTTGTAGGTATAGGATGGATTCCTTTTGAATCAAGCGACCTTGTGTAATTTTCCACGAGAAATCATTCTGATTATTGAGGACTTGGTAGCCGCCTAAATTAGCTGCAGCGGATCCTGTACCACTATCTTCCCCCAGTAATCCCTCTTTGAGATAAAAGTAACGTGCATAGATTTCATTGCTCGCATTTTTTGCCCATGCATAGATGATAGTACGGCCGGCATAGAGGCTTGCATATTGTTTGAAAAGCGGGAGATCAATGATGATACTATCGATTGCGTGAGGATCTTTCAATTCAACGATAAGTTGTTCAGAGCCCGTATTTACCCATATTGGTAGGCTGACAATCTGATCGCGGACTACCCCTAACATATTCGCGGTAGTATCGTAGTCTAGTTCACTTTTTCGAGATATGGGCGCTTGAGGCGCTTTTATCCAGTATATTTCTGATTCATGGTCAATTTGTGTAGAAACAGTGCCGGCCATACATTGAATGCTTGTAAAGGGCGCGTTATTTCGAACAATATCGAGGATCTCTAGTGCACCAATAACTGGATGCCCCGCAAATGGCAGTACTTGCATCGGCGTGAAGATATGTAAGATAGGCTGCATTTTTTTAGCATCTTCTATAAACACCGTTTCAGCTTGATTCATCATCGTGGCAATTTTTTGCATCGCATTTGTTGAAAGCGGTGTATCTAAGATGAAAACAGGTAGGGGAGTACCTTTATCTTGCTGTGTTGTAAAAACATTAATCCAGTAATAAGTGAGTTTTTGCATTTGATATTTCCAGATGAAGACATCGATTTTTTAAATTGAGGATGAGTATAAAAGAATTCTCTTGTGGTGAAAACACCCTTAATTTAAAAAACACTGAAAACTACTTACATCAGATCTACTTTGACGAACTAATACGCGCTAGAGGCTGGAAAAATGGCAGCTTTAGCCATTCACTTACTCATCTGTTTTATCGAGATATTGGCATTCATTATAAACAAGGCATGAGCCGCAGCGAGGTTTACGTGCGACGCAGGTATAACGGCCATGCAAAATCAACCAATGATGGGCATCTAGAAGAAATGCTTTTGGAATTCTTTTGAGGAGTTTATCCTCGACCTCTCGGACATCTTTACCTGGGGCTAAGCCCATGCGATTGGAAATTCTAAAGATATGAGTATCTACCGCCATTGTTGGCTGTCGAAATGCAGTATTGAGTATAACGTTTGCTGTTTTTCGCCCAACGCCAGGTAATGATTCAAGAGCAGCTCTATCTGCAGGCACTTCGCCTTTATATTTGGTGGCTAAAATTTCACATGTTTTATAGAGATTGGCACCTTTAGAGTTATAAAGCCCGAGCGTTTTAATGTACTCTTTAATTTTATCCTCCCCTAACTCAAACATCGTTTGGGGGGTATTGGCGGCTTTAAAAAGATGGATAGTGGCTTTATTGACACCGACATCGGTGGATTGTGCTGATAGAAGTACGGCGACGAGCAGCTCAAAAGTCGAGCTATAAACGAGTTCAGTTTTAGGTTCTGGATTGTCATTGCGTAAAATTGTAAAGAAGCGTGTAATCTCTTCTTTGGTCATTAGACGTTTATATTCTTTTTTCTTGCTCATAATGGGACTTCTTTTATTATTTTATTTTCAAATTAAACACTAACATCAATTTTCGGTCAAAATGTTCGATCCGTAATATTGGACTTACTTCAGGAGTTTTCTTCAGAAAACCACTTCAGTTTTACATTAAGTGTTGCGAATCTTATTTTTGATTAAATTCCTGGCGTGCGAGATTAATCAGATCGAGCATGCTCGATTTTGAGGTGGGATTAGCGAGCTCTTTCTCTTGCGGCGGTTGAGTATCTGTGATGTTATTTCGTGCATTTTCGCGTTGCTTTTTAGCATTAAAGCGCTTGCGAGAACTCTCTGCACGCGCTTGTTCCCACTGACTTAAACCTACTTCAGATTCGCCAAGCCTTGGGTCTAATTCTTCAATCACAATGCAGTTAAGCGGGCAAGGGGGTAAGCAGAGCTCGCAGCCGGTACATTCATCAGTAATCACGGTATGCATTAAGCGATGGGCGCCCACAATCGCATCGACGGGGCAGGCTAGGATACATTTTAAGCAGCCGATACAGAACTCTTCTTCAATTCTTACGACTTGTGGGGGCTTATATTCACCGAGTGAGGTATCGAGGGGAATGATAGGCGTATCGAGCAATTGGCTCAAAGATGCAATAACAGGGTCGCCGCCAGGAGGGCAACGGTTGATAGGGGCATTATCATTCACAATGGCTTCAGCGTACGCGAAGCATCCTTTAAACTCGCACTGTTCGCACTGTGTTTGAGGCAGAAGAAGATCGATTTGTGTGATGAGTTCCTGAGGGGAATCAGCATATCTATTCATAAATGTATTAAATTTGTCAGTTAAATAAGCATTAGGCTCATAATCATAGGGGATTGAGCAGACTTTCGCAATGCTTGTCCGTTCAATGTCCCTTCATTTTAGCGATAATAAGGTAAGAGGGTTATGCGTGATTTGATAGAAATAGCTATGTGTAGCTAAAATTAATACTACTGCATGTCAGAAAATGCGTAAAATAGACATAATATTGATTATGTTAGAGATTCGTTTCTATTTATCTTGTGACTATGCTTGAATGGTTCCGAGAAAGAGTGGATAGATGCATCTATGAAGAGGGTATTGTTGGTAGAACCCGCCTCACTTTTTTCACCTCTTTACTAAATATAATCAGATTATGAACGCATGGAGACCTCAGGGAATAGAAATATTTTAGAGTGGCTATCAACGGTGCAGATTCTTTTAATGGGTAGGAGCTTATATGAAGTTTGATCGCGTCAATCGTCTGATTTTTTTATGGATCGGGATTATTTTTACGATATTTATTATCCATCGTCTATCTTCGGTACTGATCCCTTTTTTGATTGCATTTGGACTTGCTTATCTTGGGAATCCCATTGTTCAAAAAATTGAGCATAAACGAATACCTAGGGTGCTTGCCGTATCGATTGTATTTGCAGGGTTTTTATTGCTAATCGCTCTTTTCTTAACAGTTGTCGTTCCTGAATTGATCAATCAGATTTTAATATTTGTGGACAAGATTCCGACATACTATTTCTGGGTACAAGATAATGTGTTTCCGCGATTCGAACGAATATTATCAATGGAGGATATTCATGCCAATCAAGAGACTGCCCGAAAAGCTTTAACAAAATCGTTGAATCTAATAGGCTCGATTACTTCCAAGATTGCACCGTCCATTACAGGGGTGATATTAGGGATTATTGGTTTTGCAGTTAGCTTATTTTTAATTCCGATGATTACGTTCTATGTCATGCGAGATTGGTCAACGATCACAGAGAAAATTGAAACCTTAATTCCTAGAGGGATATTTCCGCAGACAAAAAGCTTTTTGCATGAAGCAAATCATATGTTAAGTAGCTTTTTGCGCGGACAGCTGACAGTGATGCTCTGTTTAGCTTGTATTTATGGCGTAGGATTGAGCATTATTGGCGTAGAGTATAGCTTGGTTATTGGTATGATTGCAGGGCTCATCAGTTTTATCCCTTACTTTGGGGCAACTTCTGGCGTCATCATGGGCTTACTTGTCACATGGTTTCAGTATGGCACAATCACGCATCTAGCACTTGTTGGGGGTGTGTTTGCGATTGGTCAACTGATGGAAAGCTTTGTCTTAACCCCCATTTTAATTGGTGATAAACTGGGGATGCATCCTGTTGCGGTTGTATTTGCATTGATGGCAGGGGGAAGCCTATTTGGATTTACGGGTATATTGTTGGCATTACCTATCTGTGCAGTCTTGATGGTGGCACTACGTAGGCTATATCATTGGTATACCAATAGTGATTTTTATAAGGGTGGAAGTGCTCGGGTAGAGTAACATTTTTATAAAGACCACTAAAACTGTCCATAAATATCTAAAAGTAGCCAATAAATTGGGAAGGGGCGTAGAAAAGGTAATTTCTATGCCCTTTTTGTTGGTGAGTGAAGACTTGAAAAATCAACGATAACGGCTATAAATATAAAGACTTAAATCATTAAAAGTGATGGGGTGTATTAATATATTTGTTTTTATAGTCGAAATGCGCTTATATGTATCTAATTATGTTACATGCAACCGGGTTTGATAATGACCAGTTGCAGAGCAAAATTTATTACTGGTAAATGTTACTGATAAAAATTAATAAAATAAGAAATATCGAGTGATAAGCTTGATTGACTGTCGTCCTGAGGAGGATTATATGTTTCATGTACTACGGATCGCGAGTGCGTTTATTGGAATTATTGTAGGTGCTGGATTTGCTTCTGGGCAAGAGATCTTGCAATATTTCACAAGTTTTGGCTATATGGGGACTTTGGGCGCTATCTTTGCTACAGGATTATTTGCATACTTGGGAATGATGCTGACAAGAATCGGTAGCATGATGAAAATCACGTCCCATAGCAATGCGATCTACTCTTTGAGTGGGAAGACATTAGGAATGTTTGTCGATGCAATTTTAATTCTAACCTTATTTGGTGTAGGCGTTGTGATGGTTGCGGGGGCAGGAAGCTTAGGGTCACAATTTTTAGGACTTTCTCCCTTTATTGGCAGTTTAGTGATGACAGTACTGATTGTCGCAACAATTATGATGCCGATTAATCGAGTGATTAATCTTATAGGTAGTATTACCCCATTTTTAATCGTTGCACTTGTCGTTATCTGTGTTTATAGCCTGTTTACATATGGACCTACCTTAGAAGAGCTAGAACCCATTGCGACAAGTATTGATACCTCTCTTCCTAACTGGTTTATTTCAGCAATTAACTATGTGTCATTTAATATTGCAGTTGGTGCAGGAATGGCACTTGTAATGGGCGGTAGCGAATCGAATGTGAAAATTGCAACATGGGGTGGGTTTTTAGGGGGATTGGGTGTGGGCGTATTAATCTTACTTGCGCATCTCGCTATCTTCTTGAAAGTCGATATTGTGGGAGGATTTCCATTACCGCTACTTAAAATTATTGAAGATATCTCTCCCGTTTTAGGAATGTGTATGGCCGTTGTACTCTTTGGCATGATCTATAATACGGGTGTTGCGATGTACTATGCATTTGTAGCACGATTTACCGTGATGCAAACGAAGAGATCATTTATCTTTGCTATAGTCACCGGCGCTGTGGGTTATGTTGCCAGTTTTGTTGGGTTTACGGATTTGATTGCCTATTTCTACCCTTTAATTGGGTATTTAGGAATGTTCTTGATCCTTATTCTTATCTACGCACCTTTTAAACTTCGTAAAATGCGCAAGAATGGTCAGTAATCAAATAAAACAAAAAATCGGATATCCCCAAATAATGATGGTTTACCTATAAATTTCTGTAAATCATATTAGATGGGTTGGGATAAATCAAAGGAGCGGATCTAGCAGATACCGCTCTTTTTTTCGAGCCGAGAATAACCGTAAACATTAATGACAATGGAGGTATATTGAGCGGTACTATGAGGATGATCGGGACACAGATTAATTCTGCCATTGGGAAGCGATCTTGCCATTCCGTAAGCATATTGCCGGCGAGGTTTAATATTAATCCCGCCACCAATATTGCGTGTTGAGATAATAGAAATACCCGATGGACTTAAATCTTCAGGTGAGAAGTAATGAATGATATTTTCAGAGGTAGGCTGAAATTTCGCCTCAATATCATAAAACATCACCCATCCCGGCCAGTTGTATCTATCCGCATCTATACAATGCTTTCCATCCAAAGATCCACACAGTGTGACGGCGCTATCTTCAATGTTTGCTAAGTTTTTGGCGAGCATAAGATCCTCAGAGAATTGTAATATGATTAATTCTTCTTGAATAGCTCTTTGAAAATTTTGGTAATTCGGGATTATGAACAGAAGTAGAAGTGTCATGATCACGATTGTGATCATGAGCTCAATGAGCGTAAAGCCTTTCTCATTATTATCACTGTATTGCATAGGGAATGATTAGATCCAATCTATAGCCGAATCGGTGTTTGCAGATTAAGCTATAGATCGGTGTTTAAAGAAGCAGTAATATAGGGATATTTAATAATCATTCATTATTTATCGGCGGTAGTGGATTGTATAGTCTCATCTAGTGGTGTTTCAGTTGTCGTTTCAGTCGTGTTTTTTACAGCATTTTTTTGATTAGTTTTACCCTCTTCCTCTATCTGCTGCAGATTAAAGAGGATTTTCTCTCTATTTTCCGCAATCGTCTTTTCACCAATTCCCTTCACTTTCAGAAGATCACTCGTCGATTGGAAGGGGCCATTTTTTTGACGATACTCGATAATAGCCTCTGCTTTGACAGGACCAATATTAGAGAGGTTTTCTACGATCGCAGCAGCACTTGCCGTATTGATATCAATAGGTGCTGTCTGCCCAATTGAGAGAAGGCCCAGACATATAGAGATGATATATACGCTTATTTTTTTCATAATCTATCCTTTATGTAGTTGTATTTTCTAAAGTATTTATTGCGATAGAATAAATACTTCAATAAACATAGGATGTAAAATAAGCGGTAGGGATTGATTAGGAATCTATTGGGTTAAGCAGAATCATTATTTCCGCATAAGCTTCAGATTGCTCGATAATGATTTTTTGATGACGCGCAAGCTCTAGTAAGGATAAAAAAGAGATTGTAATACCGTAACGCCCTTCATGCGGATTAAAGAGTGCAGAAAAAGAAGTCGGTTCTGTGACTGAAAGTCTTGCTACCAATTCATTCATGCGATCTGTAATCGATATTTTTTCAGATTCTACCTTGTGCTTTTGGTGAAGATCTGCTCTTGCTAATATCTTTTGAATCGCGTTGACGAGTTGGGATAGCTCAATTGCAGGTGGTGGCGGTGAGATATCTATATCCGGCGTTGCAGGGGAGATAGGGAAGATGTCTCGATAAAGCTGATGTTGTTTTGCAAGAAGATTTGCAGCTTCTTTATATTGGGCATAAAGCTGAAGTCTACGAATGAGTTCTTGTCTTGGGTCCTGCTCATCTTCAAGGGGGTCAGTTTCCGGCATGGGGAGCAGTATGCGAGATTTGATCTCGGCGAGCCATGCTGCCATTACCAGATATTCTGAAGCAAGATCGAAGCGTTCTTCCTCAAGATGATGAATGTAGCGCATATATTGCTCTGTAATATCCCGAATAGGAATATCGAGAATGTCGAAATTATTTTTGCGGATAATATGGAGTAGGAGATCAAGTGGACCTTCAAACTCATCAAGCCAAATTTCAAATGCATCAGGGGGAATAAAAAGGTCAAGCGGAAGCTCAAGCTGCTCGCCTTTAAAAGTTGCAATATTTTCATGTTCAATCATATGGGATCTACTCATCAAAAGATAAGCGTAAATCACTCATATGCTCACAGAGTGAAATATTATGAGTAACTTACGCTCTTTCTTATTACTAGTCTAAAGGACGATATCAATAGCTGAAGAATCATTGCATAATCGCATGAAAGGATGCTTCAAAAGCATTATTGTATTGCATTAATCACTAGATAAAATTTCTAAGGCCTACCGCATTTTTTAATCGTGTTAACATTTCTCTTGCCGGAATACGTGCTTTTTCTGCCCCTTTTTGTAATGTTTCTTCGATAATTTGTGGGTTTGCCATGAGCTCGTAATATTTTTCACGCGATTCCTTGATTTCATGATTGATCAAATTAAAGAGTCTCTTTTTGGCATCTCCCCAGCCCATACCTGCTATTAATGCCTCGCGAAACTCTGCGGTCTGTGCAGTTGTTGCAAAGGCTTTATAGATCTCAAAAAGATGTGTGCTATCTGGATCTTTAGGTTCACCTGGTTCGAGAGAGTTCGTGACGATTTTATTAATGGATTTTTGTAATTGTTTCTCAGGGAGGAAGAGCGGAATTGTATTATGATAAGACTTACTCATTTTACGCCCATCTAGCCCCGGTAAGATTGCAGTTTCATCATCAATGACTTCTTGTGGCATGACAAAGAAATCTTCTTTGTAGATATGATTAAAGCGCTGTGCGATCTCTCTTGCAATCTCAACATGTTGGCGCTGATCGCTGCCCACAGGAACTAAGTCTGCATTGAAAGTTAAAATATCTGCCGCCATTAGCACGGGATATGAGAATAATCCCATAGTCACACCACGGTCAGGATCATTATCGGCAGCAATATTCTCATCAACAGATGCTTTATAAGCATGTGCACGATTCATGGTTCCTTTTGCGGTGACGCAGTTTAAAAGCCATGTGATTTGGGGAATCTCTTCAATGTCAGATTGGCGATAAAAAACGGCTTTATCCGTATCTAAGCCTAGGGCCATCCATGTTGCTGCGATCTCAAGGCGCGATTGATTCACAAGCTCAGGGTCCTGGCATTTGATTAATGAATGGAGGTCAGCTAGGAAAAAGAATGCACTATCATGAGATTTGCTCAGTTCAATTGCGGGGCGAATCGCGCCTGCATAGTTGCCTAAGTGTGGGGTTCCTGTTGTACTAATTCCTGTTAAAACCGTCTTCTGTTTCATTGAGATTCCTTTGTTGCAATAATCCGGATGTTTAAAACATCTAAGAGCGCGAAGCTTATGAGTATTGGTTTTGAAGAATACTCACCCACTGTCCGCAAGATTAAGTGGTACTAACTTTGGTCTATATTGTATCTGAAGAACGGTATTCTCAAAAGTCGATATATGACGATATCTGCATTGAAAACGAGATTCTTCATTTCCATCCCTATTTAGACTTTAAAATCACGATCGAATATGGAAAAATCAGGCATAAGCGCTTTAGGGTATTCTACATGGTATAGATATAACCCTTGGGGCGGCGCCGTCATTCCGCCGGTTCTACGATCTAGACTTTCAAGAACCGTTTGAACATAGGAGATAGGCTCTTTCTCGAGTCCGACTTCAAGAAGCGTCCCTACGATATTACGGACCATATTGTGCAAAAAGGCATTGGCTTTCAGTTCGATTTCAATGATGTTCTCTTCTCTTTTAAAGGAGATGTGATGCATTTGACGAAAAGGAGTATGCGCTTGACATTCTGATGATCGAAATGCCGAGAAATCATGTTCTCCGATAAGTGCTTGAGCGGCTTGCTCCATCGCCTCAACATTGAGTGGATGGTAGTTCCATAATGCATAATGACGAAGCAGTGGGCTTCTGAAGGGATAGTTGAAAATGCGATAACGGTAGGTGCGGCTAATGGCGCTAAAGCGCGCATGAAAATCTTCTTTCACTTCCACGATATCCTTAATGGCGCAATCATCAGGGAGATTGGAATTAATGCCGAGCATCCACGCTCTTTTGGGTCTTATTGCTGTTGTTTCAAAGTGCACAACCTGATTATAAGCATGTACGCCAGCATCCGTTCTACCTGCGCAAATAATCTTAATATCTTCATTGGCAATAAAGCTGACGGCCCGTTCAAGTTCTGCTTCAATGGAACGAACCGGCGGATTTATCTGTTTTTGCCAACCCTTGAATAAACGACCATCATATTCGATGAGAAGTGCATATTTACGAGTTGGTTTTAGGGCAGGGATCTCAGAGTTTTGTTGTGCTTTAGGAGAGGCTTGCGTCATATTGGGGAATCTTTATAAATTAAAAAGCCATCACAACTTAAATCAATAGTGGGGATGGCGTGGATGCGAATCGTTGAGTTTGTCTGGGAATCAATAATGAGTGTAATATTTCTGCGTTATTTCGTGCGTTTAGAATCGATGATTTTCAGGGAGTTTTCCATGGCAATTCTAAATTCCGGACCTTTTTTTAATGCTAACGTTACGAGTAATATATCGACGATCGCAAGATCTGCAAGACGAGAAATCATCGGCATATATTCAGACGTATCTTCTTTTGTACCTGATTCTAAAATCACGGTCGCATGGTAGCTGAGCGGTGATTTCTTGGGCGCTAGAGCGATCACGGAAGCACCGTTTGATAGTGCTAAATCCGCAGAATCAATCACATCTTGGCTTTTACCGGTATGGGAAACAGCAATTAAAACATCTCTCGGCGTTAATAAGCTTGCAGCTAAACTATGCACATGATGATCCGTATAGGCAGATACGGGAATCCCAACGCGAAGTAGCTTCTGCTGAATATCATTTGCAACAACGCCGGAAACACCGTGGCCAATACAGATTACTTGATTGGCTTGTTCAAGAAGACCAATGGCTTGGTCAAGATCTGTTTCTGATAAAAACTGCTTCATATTCAGCAATGCCGCACTTGACTGATCAATGAGCTTGGTAATAATACTCGATGTGGAGTCATGAGGAGAGATCGAGCCATGCACAAATGGAACGCCTGAGCGTAAACTTTGGGACAGAAGCTGTTTAAAGGTATGGAATCCTTCGTAATTTAAGGCATGACAAAATCGCATGATTGTCGGCTCAGATACGCCGGCTTTCTCAGCTAGTGCACTGATAGAGAGATCAACGGCTTCATTAGGATGCGCAAGCACCCAATCAGCGACTTTAGCCTCTGATTTTCGGAGTTGATGATAATTGTTTTGGATATGCGATAACATAAACTTTTCCTACCTTCTAAAGGTAACGATGCAGTATCTGTTGAAGACCTACAAGCGCTGGGTAAGGGTGCGTAATGAGATATGTCGGTGTTTCTGATAATAGCGCATTTACAGATACTTTATTGAGGAAGCAATCTCTAAAAGGAGATGCTAATAAAAAATCACTAAAGCGAGGGGTAAAGCCACCGCCGATATAAATACCGCCAAAAGCGCCGGTTGTGAGCGCTATATCACTTGCAACATTTCCGAGCATTGCACAATAGCGGTTTAATACTTCAATCGCAAAAGGGTCTTCTATTTCAAGCGCTGCTTGCAATAGGGCAGTTGGCGTTGCATCAAATGAAGGTGTTGATTCATTGAGCTGCGCCATGATACGAATTAATCGAGGAATGCCTTCTTTACAACCCAAAAGATCTTCGACAATGATTGGGCGCTGACACTCTTGCATTGCGAGATCAACAATTTGAATCTCTATTGAATCTTGTGGGCTATAGAGCGCATGACCGCCTTCGGAGGGAATGCTGATCGCCCCCGAGTCGGTGGGTAGACTCATAGCGGTGCCAAATCCTGTCCCTGTTCCTATCACGACTTTAGGTAGTATATAGTTATTAGCTGTGGGCATACTTTGAGGTAATGATGCTGAAGACGTCTGGATTAATAGAGTATCAGAAAGAGGCAGATGGTCTAGAGCAAGGGATAATGCTTCAAAGTCATTAATAAAGGTCACTTTAGTATTGAGCTTTTGGGCAATATCACTTTGAGAGAAATCCCAATGGTTATTCGTTAATACTAAATGATCGTTTTTTACAGGTGTTGCAACAGCGATTAAAACATGTTCGGGATCAGATTCACCAATATCATTGAGATATGCGCAGATAACATCTTTGGGGGAGTTGTACTGGGCGGATGGGTATGTTTCAACGCGACGAATCGCCTGATACTCATCAATAGAGGCAACGCGTGAAAAGGTAGCCCCCATATCTGCAATAATAATTAAAGGTGTTTTACGCTTCATGATGATCAACCCAAGTACCTAAGTAGCTGAGTGCATCATTCAAACCTATTTCAGGTTTTGTAGATGAGAATAATTGCACCGTGATAGGCATCGTAAATTCCGTTTCCACTTCTTTTCTGACTTTGTGAAGCGCGCTGCTTGCTTCATTTTTGCTAAGTTTGTCTGCTTTCGTCAAAAGGATATGCGTCGTCAATCCTTGGTGCTCACACCAATGAAGCATCTGTTTATCAAGATCTGTTAATGGATGACGAGAGTCCATCAGCATGATGAGCGCATCGAGTTGCTTGCGCTCTTCAAAATAGCCTTGGAGGATTTTTTTCCAATGTTCGCGCATCGGTAGTGGTACTTTTGCATAACCATAGCCCGGTAAGTCAACAAGATAGAGTCCATCTTTAACTTCAAAGTAGTTTATAAGCTGGGTTCTTCCCGGCGTTTTACTCGTTCTTGCTAATGTTTTTTGGCCTGTGATGAGATTCAATGCACTTGATTTTCCAGCATTTGATCTTCCTGCAAAAGCAATTTCAGCACGACTATCATCGGGAAGTTGGTTGAGCCCGTTTGCACTTGTTTTAAAAGTGGTTTGTCTCAATAGAGCACGAATATTTTGCATCCAAGAACCTCTCAGTCATCATTGTGTATGTAACCGATTATTCTACCCTTTTTTCAGTAAAAATGCACTTAAGCGAAAAAGAAATCCGCCGGCAAATAAGCAGCTGTTTTAATTGTTTTCTTGCAAAGAGAGACTTGTTATTTCAAAGGGCATTGTATCGATCCGAATAACCGTCAGAGATCCCTCCCAAACGCACCCCGAGTCAATACAGTAAGTCCCATTTTCATGATGAATACCAAGGCTTGCCCAGTGTCCGTAAATAATTTGTGTTCTTTGATGAAACGGTCTTTCAAATTGAAACCAAGGCTTCATCACGGCCGTGTCATACGATTCTGTTTTATTATCAAAATCAAGAGAGAGATCATTGTGAAGATAGCGCATGCGCGAGAAGTAATTGATAATCACTCGACGGCGATCTATCCCTTTTAGATTCGGGTCCCATGCAATCGGTGTGTTACCAAACATCGATTGCATGAAGTGTTGATATTTGTGTGGCTTGTTCGATTGCAGTTTTTTCTCGACTTCCGCACTTAATTCAAGGGCCTCATCAATTCGCCAAAAAGGTGGTATGCCCGCATGGGCAATCGCCACATCAACTTCAGGAATATAACGGACAAGTGGTTGGTGTCGAAGGTACTCTTTAATATCTCCAGCAAATTTACTCTGAAGAATATCTTGATAGGTATCCCCTCGGCGAAGGCGTGTTTTACCTTCAGCATACACCAAATACGAAAGATCATGATTGCCGAGCACAGGAAACATCGAAGCTTCATGTTCAAGGAGATATTGCATTACTTTTAAGGATTTAGGACCACGATTAATAAGATCCCCGACAAGATATAGTCGATCTTCTTGGGCATTGAAATTGACTTTATCTAAGAGCGCTATAAATTCATCAAAACATCCATGAATATCGCTCATTACATAAGTTGCCATGGAATCTTCCTTTTATATGGTTCAATTAAAAATTAGTGAAACTATTTTGGTGAGGATATGTTGCTAAAGTCGCCGCATTAATGGGAAAATTGCAGCTTATAATCTATTGCACTGATGCCGCATCAGTAGCCTCTTTTTCCTCAAGATACCGCATCAAGGCAATAAGGCCATCAATCTCTGTTTCAAGCGCCCATGAGTAATTTACAATATCATCACCGGTAATTTCATCGCGATTAGCTTTTTTTAGATAGTCTAAAATGTACTCCTCATTTTCGCTCTCTAAAAGCGCGATGACAACGGCGAAGTAAGGCTCAGCACGATCCGGTTCATCTGTCGTGATGAAAAAATGAATCAAATCAAATATCGCAGGAAGAGAGTAGTAGTGCGGCATGAACCGATTTTTAGTAATACTATAGTTAATATTGCCAAGCGCGCTATTGTAATTATGAAGGGCTTCATCAAAATCAGACTGTTGAAGGTGCGTCCAACCGAGCATTGACTCTGTACGGCCTAAATTATAGTAATCCGGCGGGGAGACCTCTTTATGGGCTGCTAATTTAAACTCAAGGATGTCTTCTGCTTTTTGGTACTCTTTGAATTTAAGATAAAAGTTTGCGTAATTCTCAAGTGCTAAGATTGTCCGAATATCATTTGTAGTGAGATATTGTAAATCTAAAGCGAGCGCGGCTTGGTAGTTTGCATCTGCTTTTTCAAAGTCATTTGCGGTTTCATAAAAGAGGGCAAGATTGCGGAGAACTTCGGTGTATTGCGGAGAATAAGCATGATTTTCAAGTATTGCTTTCGCTTTAGTTAAAAGCTCATAAATAACTATTCGTTCGGTCGCCATATCAAAAGTCCACACAAGTTTGACGAGGATATCAGCGATCTCTAAGTCAAAGCCGGTTAAAGCTTCGTAGATATCAAGTGCATTGGTGTATTGAAATCTGGCTAAATAGGTATTCTCTTCAATATCTGCAAGTTTTACTAATGCTTTAGCATAGTAGGGCGAGTGTTTATCTGCAATGCCAATTTTTACGGCTTGCATATAGTATTGGCGTGCTTTAATTGGGTCGTTTGCAAGAAAGAAATAGTCACCTGTCGTGAGCAGTTGTTCGATCTGTTCATGATCGGGAAGATTTTGATCTTCAATGGTAATAGACTTGTCACGCAATATCTCATGGGGATCGGGGAGATAGGGATATGTACTTGCGGTGACAGGCGCATCGACTTCATATTCAAAATATTCATCAAAATCTGCTTCTGATCCAAGATCTGTCGCCCAGGGCGAGTTTTCAGTAGAGATACTTAAGCTGCGATCGATCTTGTCAGCAATACGCATCATCGAGATATCATTTTGATGTAGATGATCTTGATAAGGCTTTACAATCGGTTCTTGCGAAGTCATTGATTTTCGGTGGGGGAAAAGTGTGACCAATAGCGAGTTATTAATAGAGATCGGCGTGAAAGGCTTCGCCTCTGAAGTCTCCGTTTCTGACTCGTGTTGACCAATGAGTGAGGATATTTCATTGTGCAGACTTTCTGTTGTAATCGCGATTGTACTCTCTAACTGCCGAAATTGTTCATTTTCAGATTCTGTTTTGGAGCTACCTGTCGATGTATTATTTCGTAATACAAAATAAGATGCCCCTAAAAAATAAGGGTAGAAATTCCCAGAAGGATCACTAATTTTCTGATAAGAGATCAAAACGAGCGGCAGTACAAAGGATTGTTTTTGAGGTTTGTTTTGTAACACTTTTGTAATGGAAAAAATAACAAGCAGGATCACCACAATGCCGAACACTAACGCATAGTATCGACCTAAAGATGCAAAACGCATTAAACGTAGTGGAGAAAAAGTTTTTTTCATTCACTCTCAACTTCAATCAAACTGAAAATTATTTAAAATAGACCCCTTGTATACCTTGCACATATAGCATAGGAGAGGATTTAGGCACATGACTAAACAGTATACTATAAAAACTAAGCGCAATAAAATAGCAAACTGATATCCAGAGCGGCTTATATCGTTGTGGTTGAGGTTATCACTGTAGACAGTTATTAACTGCATGAAGTGTTTATTTGAGAGGCTTATTTTCCAAGAGTTTTTTTAGGTAATTTATGATGACATCCGCGATCGGTTTTGGCTTGGGAAGCAATAATATATCATTAGGTGAAATGAAGTGATAATGTTGTAAGATCTCTCTGTTTTTCAGAGCGGTGAGAATTTCCTGTTGTGTCGTCGTCACTTTAAATACAGAAGCTTCTAAAGTGTAATGAGTAAAAAGATGTTTGAAGTTAGTAATGTGTATTTTTGAGTCAAAATCATTTAGGGTGGAATCTGCGAGAAGCGTACTACTTTGGCTTTTGCTATTTCTGCCTTGAATGAGTAATTCAGGTAATGAATATAAGCTACCCCAGATTCCCGATTCTGCGCGCTTTTCCATAAGAATATTTCCAGATTCATCCTCGAAAATTAAGAGGGCAACCGATTCGGTGGGGTTGCTTTTTTTGGGTGGTTTTGCGGGGATTTCAGCGACTTTTTGATATTTGAAAGCGGTACAGTGTGGCTGCATAAAACAGCGTTCACAATGTGGGCTCAATTTACAAAGTGTTGCACCAAAATCCATAATCGCTTGCGTATAATCCGCCGGGTTTTGCGCACACAAGAAAGCATTACTAATGGGTTTTAAGCGTTTATCGAGCTCTTTACGGGGGGCTGTCATTCCAGAGATGCGAGAAAGGACGCGCCTGACGTTGCCATCTAAAATGGCAAATGGAAGATTGAATCCTTGCGCGAGAATTGCATTTGCAGTGGTGTCGCCGATTCCCTTTAAGCTTCGAATTGCTTCAAAGTCCGAGGGGATACTCCCATTGAAGTTTTCGACCAATTGCTTTGCAGCGAAATGAAGATTGCGCGCGCGTGAGTAATAACCAAGACCTTGCCAAAGCTTTAGGACTGCTTCTTCAGGAGCTGCCGCTAAGGATTCAGGATTAGGGAAGGCCGCCACGAAACGTTCAAAATAGGGGATCACTGTGACAACTTGAGTCTGTTGCAGCATGATTTCAGAGATCCAAATACGATAGAGATTAATTTTTTTACTAAATTGCGGTTGGGGTTTCCAGGGAAGATCATGTCGACCTTCCCGCTCAAACCATTCTAGAAGATGTGTCTGAAAGAATTGAATTTGTTCGGCTTGAATAGGTTCAAGTAGTGTTTCATCGATCGGAATTGCGAGGCTTGTCATTGTATGTTTTTCGTAAAATCGCTAAAAATGGGCAGATAAGATAAGGGGGACTATTTGCAAGATAGTTTACATGAAAAAGCCCTCCGAAGAGGGCTGCATGTACTTTTCTATCATAACAGTTTTAAAGATTTAAACTTTGATAGTGAGTTCTGGTAGTTAGGTGTCTAGATATCAACTTCTAAATCTTCTGGTTTTTCCGCTTTAGGATGGGGCAAAATAAGATTTAAGACAATCGCAAGAACGGAAGCAAGACCCACGCCGGCAAATGGGAAACTTCCGATTTCAATCGTATAGCCGCCCACTCCGGTAATCAACGTCGCACTGACAATGACAAGGTTGCGAGGAATTGTGATATCCACTTTTGCATCAATGAGCGCTTTAAGACCAAGACTCGCAATTGTACCAAAGAGTAAAATCATAATACCGCCCATGACAGAAAGAGGGATGGATGCTAAGAATGCATTAAATTTCCCGAAGAAAGCCATGATGATCGCAAATACCGCGGCATAGGTCATGATTAATGGTTTATCATTTTTAGTCAGCATAACCGCTCCCGTGACTTCACCATAAGTGGTTACTGGTGGTCCGCCGATAAGCCCTGCAACACAGACGCCTAAGCCATCGCCGGCTAATGTTTTATGAAGCCCTGGGTTTGAAGCGTAATCTTTCCCTGTGACTTTACCAATTGCTAAAATGCCGCCGATATGTTCAATCGCTGGTGCTATTGCCACCGGCAGCATAAAGAGCGCCGCCATCCAGTTCACTTCAGGTGCTACAAAATTGGGGATTTTAAACCAAGGTGCGGCTGCAACTTTATCAAAGTCGACGAGACCAAGACTTGCAGCAAAAGCATAACCGATCGCAATACCCATTAAAATAGGAACCAAACGAAGGAATCTTTTGCCAAACATTGTGACGAGAACTGTCACCCCAAAAGTCACCGCAGAGACGAGGATTGATAATTTATAATCATCAACTTGCTCGCCACCAGCTTTCCCCATCGCCATTTGTGTTGCAACGCCGGCAACAGAAAGACCAATTACGATAATGACAGGACCAATGACAACTGGGGGAATAAGGCGATGAACGGTATCAATCCCTTTAATTTTGATGGCAAAGGCAAAGACAAAATACATAAATCCTGCGGCAAAAAGACCAAAGAAGGTTGCGCCCATTCCCCAAGTAGAGATTGAGAAAATAATGGGTGCAATAAATGCAAATGAGGAGCCTAAGAAAATTGGAACTTTCCATCCAGTCACCATTTGGAAGAGGATAGTACCGATACCTGCACCTAAAAGTGCCATGGAGGGGTTAAGACCTGTTAAAAGGGGGACGAGAACCATCGCACCGAAAGCTACAAATAGAATTTGTAGACCCGCGACGGCATTATGAAGAACTTGCATAAAGTACCTCTAAAGGGGGAAATGGGGAGATATGGGGTTTTTAGGATTATAACAGGTTCTGATAATGTTGGAGATGCTAATTGATAATAATATTGAAGAGAGTAGCACTATTGATACCGCTTACACTGTATCTGTTTTATGTTTGAAAACGTTCTCACCTCAGGAAAATTGTCATCATTATTCAATCAAAAAAGAGGGTTCCAAATTTACATATCACCAATAGTTGTCATATTGATCATTATTTGAGATAGTTGTGTTCGATAAAATGATTTATTCGTGAAAGATGAATGAGAAAAGTTGAAAAGCTAACAAAGTTAGCAATCATCGTGATAACGATAAAAGAATCTATTTCAACGAAATAAGGTATTTTTATATACCATATGCAGAGTTATCATGCAGTGATGAACCTATTAAAATAAGAATGAGAGAGGATGTAAGAAGTTTATGAAGACGTATCGATTGGTGATGTCGTGCCCGGATGGGGTGGGGATTGTTTCAGCGGTGAGTGGGTTTTTAGCTGAAAATGGCGGCTGGATCATGGAAGCAAATCACCATTCTGACCTTGAGACAGGTCTTTTCTTTATGCGCCATGTCATAAAATCAGAGAGCCTGCCTTTTGGTATCGATGAGTTTAAAGAGAAGTTTACGCCGATTGCAGAAAAGTTTAAGCTGAACTGGCGCATTGTGGATACTTCAGAAAAGCATAAAGTGATGCTGATGGCGAGTAAGGAAGCGCACTGTTTGGTGGATATACTCTCTCGCTGGCATGCAGATGAGTTGGATTGTGAAATTGTGGGAGTGATCTCTAATCATAATGATCTACGTAGTATGGTGGAATGGTATGGAATACCTTTTCATCATGTGCCGGTGGATCCTGAGAATAAAGCGCCGAGCTTTGATACTGTCAATGCGCTCATTGAAGAGTCCGAAGCTGATACAATTGTGCTGGCGCGCTATATGCAGATTATTCCGCCGAATCTATGTGAGAAATATAAGCATCGAATTATCAATATTCATCATAGTTTCCTTCCTTCATTTATTGGAGCAAAACCTTATCATCAAGCGGCAAAACGCGGAGTGAAGCTGATTGGTGCGACTTGCCATTATGTGACTGAAGATCTTGATGCAGGACCTATTATCGAGCAAGATGTGATCCGTATTTCACATGAAGATTCTGTAAAAGAGATGGTGCGACTCGGCAAAGATATTGAAAAAATAGTTCTCTCAAGAGGGCTTCGTTATCATTTAGAAGATCGCGTGATCGTGCAGGGAAATACAACCGTGATATTTTAATCTCGCTAATTAAAAAATGCATAAAAAAACGCAAGCTGAAATTGTTTCAACTTGCGTTTTTTATACGGGCATCGGATTTAAAAGAATCGAGGAGATTATTGCTTCTTTCTAGCTGAAATGTGGCTGGGGAGAATGTTTCCATACTCATTACAATCTCGCGCTCTCAATTGTTGTTCTGTTAGGGTTGAATATTTTTGACAGGAAATTCAATCTCGCCAAATTCAATCATCGCATTAAACAGACGAATCTTTTCATACTGTGACAGCGCCACCTGATGAATATCCGTTTCAATAATTAACCTATGATGAAGAAGTGATGCGCGTTTAGTGCCTTTTAATAAGGGGCTTTTGGGTGTGTACCAAATGCCATCTTTCAAAAGAGCGATATTGGCAATTGAAGTATCTGTTAAGAGACCATTTTGCGTGATTAAAATATCATCGCATTTCCCCTTCTGTTGGAAAAGCGTGTTTATTACCGGGCGCTTTTCATATTTAAAACTGTAATCGACATCTGACTCGATGAGCTTTAAGCTATTGATATCGCGTTTTTCATAGGGGATAAACTCGATCGATTCTATTTTATCCGTGTAGATAACACGCGTTTTATAGAGACCTTTCGGAGGGATAGAACCCGTTCTCATTAAGGCAAGCGGCAGCGATAAGCTTTCAGGATTATCATAAAAAGCCGCGCGCGTTTCATCCATTCGTGTTTGATGATAGGAGAGCGCAGAGAAGAATCCGCCCTCAAGCTTGATGGTCTCAAGAAATGGGGAGATAGATTTTTTCGATAAGTTCGTCATATTCACTCTTTGCGTTACTCATGGCAGTAATACCGCCTCCACTTTTAAAGGTGTAGCGGAATAGAATTTCCTCTTCTGTCAGAGGAATCATTTTTAAAAGTTCATCGCTTGCAATGACTTCTTCGGCATTGGCTTTTTCAGGATCGTTACACTTTTCAAGGTAGCGAATTAGTACGGTGCTATCAAGATCTTTCCCATCAAAAATGCCGGCAACCCCTGAATAAAATCCGCGATCATAGGTCTCAAGATCCGCTAAAATCTCTGTCGCAGCTTCTCTTGGCGATCCTGTAATAGAGCCTGCAGGAAGGAGCGTGTAAATAATATCACCGAGTGATTCATAGAAGTTTTCAGAAAGTGTCCCTTCAATGATCGAGCTTGTTTGTAAAATTCCCCCATCGCCGCGAGGGATATGATCGATATAACGATAACGGCTAATATGGGCATTGCTGGCAACAAGCGAAATATCACATACGCCTTCTTTAGCAACAGTTTCATGCTCGTCGATTTCTTTTGGATTCTCAAGCAATAGTTGCTCGGCATTCGCAATGCCAGCATTCATTGTTCCCTTCATAGGATAGGTCGAAATAATCCCTTCTTGAATAGTGATAAAAGTCTCGGGTGAAAATGAGCAAAAATGGTCTTTTAGAAAGATACGATATTTCGCTTGTGTACGAGAGAAGATCTCCGGCAATGTTAAATTACAGGCTATTTTTGTTGGAAATGTCAGATTTGCGAGTTTGATATCCCCTTTTTGTAAGTGGCTGAGTAATTTTTGAAATGATTGATTATATTTCTCAAAACTCACCGGCGTACGAATCCACTTCGGTAAAACAGCCGGTGCGCTGTTTTCATTGAGAAGATAACGGGCATTAAATGCGGCAACATTACTTTGATTGCTTTGGAAATCAAAAGCAATCTCTAAAGGATCAATCTCTGAAAGAGGGATGACGATGTTTTGTGAAGTATCAAAGCTCGCAATAAAGAGAAAAGGGGTTCTTGCCGCTGCGAGTTGATTAATGGCTCGAATGGCATTGGGTTTATCGAGTTTTTGTATCTGCATAGTTCGTATATAATCGTATCAGAAAGAGGAATGAGCATACCGATAACGCCGGTATAGAGATAGAAATGCGTATGGAAATAGGTATGAAAAGGCTATAAGAAATATTATTTTGAAGCAGCGATTTTAGGTTTTTTAATTTCAAAATAACTAATCGCTAGTAGGGCACTGACCATGATAATTGCGCCAATCCAAAACTGATTTGAAACCGCCCAGCCAAAGACAATAAAGCCTAAAAATACGTTTAAAGGAAGTTTGAGGTAATCAAAGGGTTGGATGAAGATCACATCTGCATGAGAGTAGGCTTTAGCTACGGCATACTGTGCGATTGCTGTTACAAATCCTAATAATAAAAGACTCAGTAGTAGGTCTATTTCTGGTACAAACATAACATCAGGCGCATGACTAAAGTTATCTGTTAGTGCGACAAATAAATTGATAGGTACCATCAAAATATAGAGATAACTGACCATCGTTAAAGGATGATCCTTATCCGAGAGATGCTTCATCAATAATGCGTGCATTGCCCAGAAAAATGCCGCTAAAATGGGGAATATGGCGGCACTATTAAAGTTTTGGCTATTGGGTGCTAAAATAATGATAGCACCTACGAATCCTAAGATTGTCGCTGTTACGCGAGCAGGGGTAAAACGTTCTCTTAAAAACAGAAAAGCGCCTAGACTTGCAAACAGGGGAGAAGTCATTAAAAGAGCAACACCCTCGCCAATCGGAAATTGTATCGCTAGTGCATGTACCCAGAACTGAATGCCAATAACGGCTACAATAATTCGCCAAAAATGGGTCATGAAATGCCGAGTATAGAGAATCCGTTTCACGCCGAGTTTTATAAAAAACGGCGCCATAAAAAGGAGTGCAAAGAGATACTGATAAAAAGCAATCCAACTCGATGTAATGACAAATCGCTCTGTCAAAAGTGGTGTTAATACGTTAATGCCGGCAAAAGCCATACCGGCAATGATCATCCAAAGTGCGCCATGGAGAGAGTAATGTTTGCTTTCAGTGTATCGTTTCAGCAGATATTGGAGTGTATTCATAAGGTTCTGTTTTAATCACTTACGCTTAAGGCAAAAAATCTTCCGGAGGAAGATCTTTTGAGGGGTATTACTGAGGATTAAGTAAGATCTTTATAGCCTAAAGCATTGAGTGCTTTCTCATCATCAGACCAACCTTCACGCACTTTTACGAAAGCACGCAGGAATACTTTTGCATCAAAGAGGTGCTCAAGATCAATACGGGCTTGTGTGCTCGCTTCTTTGAGCGTAGCGCCACCTTTTCCAATCACAATGCCTTTTTGACTTTCACGCTCAACAGAAATAGCGGCTAAAATCCGGTAAAGATTACCTTCAATCTTAAACTCTTCAATTTCAACGGCAATTGTATAAGGGAGCTCTTGATTGAGTCTACGCGTGAGCTTTTCACGGAGGACTTCAGCGGCTAAGAAAGCACTTGAAACGGTAGTGATTTCATCTTCGCTGTAAGGAAAAGCTTGTTCCGGAAGATACTTCTTAATCACATCAATCAAAAGCTCTGCTGATTTTTCTTGTTTTGCAGACAATGGCACGATATCTGAGAAATCAAACTTTTCGCTCATTTCTGTTAAGAATGGAAAGAGTAGTGCTTTGTTTTCAATCTTATCAATTTTGTTAACGACAAGAATGACCGGTGTTTCAACACCTTTGAGTTTGCTTAACACTTTTTCATCATCTTGATTAAAGCGAAGTGCTTCTACAATAAAGATAATTACATCACCCGATGAAATTGAACTCATCGCAGTTTTGTTGAGCTGTCTGTTAAGTGCTGATTGCATATTGGTATGAATACCCGGTGTATCTGTAAAGATTATCTGCGTATCAGCATCTGTATAAATTCCCGTAATCGCATGACGTGTTGTTTGCGGTTTATTGGAGGTAATACTGATTTTTTGCCCAAGAATCCCATTCATAAGGGTTGATTTACCGACATTTGGGCGGCCGATAATCGATGCAAATCCAGCTTTAGTCATCTTAAATTTTCTCCAACATTAATTCTGCAGCAAGTTGTTCTGCGCGTTTTTTTGTAGTGCCTTCTGCAATCGTTCGATGACTTTCGAAGGTGCATAGGACTTTAAATACTTTTTCGTGATCCCGGCCGCTGATCTCTATGACTTCATAGGTCGGGATTTCGCGATTAAGGGCTTGTAGTTTTTCTTGTAGGCGGCTTTTGGGGCTTTTGAAAATTTCACCTAAGTCTTTCTTCGCTTTCTCAATGATTGATTGAAAATACGGCTCATAGAGCGAGAGAATGACAAGGCGTGTTGTTTCAAAGTCAGAATCCAAAAAGAGTGCGCCAAAGAGCGCTTCTAAACAATCGGATAAGATGCTTGGCCTAAACTCACCATCATTATTCTTTTCGCCAAGGCTCAAGACTAAAGACTTATTAAGCTGCAACTGAAGGGCTATCTCAGCAAGTGTATCTTCTTTCACAAGATGCGCGCGAAGTTGGCTAAGCTCGCCTTCATTGGCATCCGGCAATCTATGATAGAGCGCTTCAGCAATAATAAAGTTCAGACAACCATCGCCTAAGTATTCAAGGCGCTCATTATTATCTTGTGAATAGGACCTATGGACAAAAGCGCGTTTAAGAAGCTTTTTATCCATGAAGGTGTAATTTAATTTGTGCTCAAGTGTGTGCATATTATTCGATTGTGGTAAAGATGTGATCACAATCCTCAAAGGATGTGACACAGTTATAGTTCATCCAAATAAAGCGAGCTTTACCTAGGATTTTTTGATCATCAACAAGCTCCCAAAAGCGGCCATCATAGCTATTATCTCGATTATCGCCCATCATAAGGAATTTTCCTTCCGGGATTGTGAGTGGGAATCGATGATAAAGACCTACGCCGCGATCTGCTTGTGTAATCATTTTTGAAGTTTGAATCATGTGCTCTTTATATTCGTTGTTACCAGGCTCACCTACAGGGAAGCGTTCAATCACAAAGAGATCCTCTTCTTCTGGCGCCTTAGCAGGACCGACAACGGTATAATCAAGCGGCTCTCCATTAATCGTGAATTGCTTGTTTTGATAGTCAATCACATCACCGGGGACAGCGACAACGCGTTTAATGTAGTTGACCTTTTCATCCTTAGGGAATTTAAAGATCGCCACATCCCCGCGCTCAACACCCTCTCCTGGTTTCGAGAAGAGTCTGGTATTGAGAATTGGCATACGAACACCGTAAGACCACTTGTCAGCGACAATCATATCGCCGGCATAAAGAGTTGGCTGCATTGAACCTGATGGAATGACATAGGGTTCAATGATAAATGAGCGAAGAACGCCGACAAAGAGAACGACGGGGAAGAGGAACTTTGCCCAATCTACAAACCATGGTTCTTTCTTGTCTGCGCGACGCTTCTTCTTATAAAAAAGCGCGTCAATGAGCCAAATAAGACCCGTTATGGGAATCGCAAGTATAATGATGATTGCGAGATAATGGGTAAGGTTTGCAAATATTTCCATAGTAAATTCTACTCTTCGTTAACTTTTAGGACAGCTAGGAACGCTTCTTGTGGAATTTCAACACTCCCCACTTGTTTCATGCGCTTCTTCCCTTCTTTTTGTTTCTCGAGCAGTTTACGCTTACGGCTTACGTCACCACCATAACATTTTGCAGTGACGTCTTTACGAAGCGCACGGACGTTGCTTCGAGCAATAATATTTGCGCCAATTGCTGCTTGAATTGCAATTTCAAATTGTTGCCTTGGAATCAATTCACGCATTTTTTCAACGAGTTTACGACCTTGGAACTGCGCATTATCTTTATGAATAATCAGGGAAAGTGCATCGACACGTTCTGCGTTAATCAGCACATCGACTTTAACAAGATTTGCAGCTTGGAAGCGTAAGAACTTATAGTCAAATGAGGCATATCCACGAGAGATTGATTTTAAGCGGTCGAAGAAGTCTAAAACAACTTCACTCAAAGGAAGCTCATAGCGAAGCTGTACTTGATTACCGGCATATACCATGTCGAGTTGAACTCCGCGTTTTTCGACACAGAGTTTCATGATACCGCCGATAAATTCTTGCGGCGTTAAAATGTTTGCTTCAATAATCGGCTCACGAATTTCTTTGATTTGCGTGACTTTTGGCAAACCATCTGGATTGTCGACATAGATTACTTCATCATCGTTTTTCTCTACTTCATAGATTACCGTGGGCGCAGTTGTGATCAAGTCAAGATCATACTCACGCTCTAAGCGTTCTTGAATGATCTCCATGTGCAGCATGCCAAGGAAGCCGCAGCGGAAACCAAAACCAAGCGCTTGCGATGTTTCTGGTTCAAAGTGAAGTGATGAGTCATTTAAGCGAAGTTTTTTAAGCGCTTCACGGAAATCTTCATACTCTTCTGAATTGACAGGGAACAGACCTGCAAATACGCGGGGCTGTACTGTTTCAAAACCAGGAACAGGTAATTGTGCCGGGTTTTTATCTAAGGTAATCGTGTCACCCACAGGCGCGCCATCAATGTCTTTAATGCCGGCAATCACAAAGCCGACTTCTCCGGCGGAGAGTCTTGGTTTATCTAATCGAGCGGGTGTAAACACGCCCACATGCGTCGCTTCATGTGTTTCTTTGGTGCTCATGATTTTGATCTTGTCGCCTTTATTGAGGACGCCATCAAAAATACGTACTAAAGAGACAACGCCGACATATTGGTCATACCATGAGTCGATAATGAGCGCTTTTAAGGGTGCGGTTACATCACCGACTGGTGCGGGAATTTTTTTGATGAGATCCTCAAGAACATCACGTACGCCAATCCCTGATTTGGCAGAGCAGCGAACAGCTTCTAAGGCTTCGATGCCGATAATATCTTCAATTTCCATGGCAACGCGGTCCGGTTCTGCCGCTGGTAAATCGATCTTATTGAGAACAGGAATAACCTCAAGACCTTGATCAAGCGCTGTGTAGCAGTTAGCAACAGATTGCGCTTCAACGCCTTGCGCCGCATCTACGACTAAAATCGCGCCTTCACATGCAAAAAGGGAGCGAGAGACTTCATAAGAGAAGTCTACGTGGCCTGGCGTATCAATAAAGTTAAGGTGATAGGTTTCACCATCTGCAGCTTTATAGTCGAGAGAAACACTATGTGCTTTAATCGTGATGCCGCGTTCTTTCTCGAGATCCATTGAGTCGAGAACTCGATCCTGCATTTCACGCTCAGAGAATCCTTCGCAAATGCGAATAAATTGGTCAGCTAAAGAGGATTTGCCATGGTCAATATGGGCAATGATTGAAAAGTTTCTAATGTTCTTCATCGATTCTATCTATATAAAAAGGTGAATTGTAGGTGCTCTAAAAGAGGACTATCTTAGCAAATAAAGCGCTGAGATATATATTTAATATCTTGGCAATTATACCGAAAAAAGAGTGGTTATTATAGTGTTTTACTATTCAGCCGGTATTTGGGTCAGTAATTACTGACTTGAGATTCTAAAAGAAGTCCTCATCATCTAGAGGGAGTAGGGACAATGATAGCGCATTTAGTGACGTAGGGCTGAATCAATATATGGAGCACTCGGCGAAACTTTTATCATTACTAATAAATTCAAGTATGCGGAAAATCGCTAAGTGGGTATTTAGCATGGATGAAATCTATCGTATCAGGCTGAATATTGCTATCATAATTCCGATGAATAATGACGTTGAATATGCTTTTTTATGAGGTATGAGTATCTAAAGATGGATACCACGCGCTCAAAAAATAGTGGGCACTCAATAAATAAGAATATTCTAGATATATATTTCGATTTAAATTAACTTCGCAATCATATGCGATAGAGAGGATTAATGACTCAGACATTTACCAAGGTTAAAGAGACCTATATCCCATCACTCAATATTACGCTACAAGAATATGAGCATAATAAGACGAAAGCAAAACATATTCACTTGGCGAATGACGATACGAATAACGTATTTTTAGTGGGTTTCTTGACAGTTCCGGATGATTCGACGGGTGTTGCACATATTTTAGAACATACGGCATTATGTGGGTCTGAAAATTATCCTGTTCGCGACCCATTTTTCATGATGATTCGCCGCTCACTTAATACGTTTATGAACGCGTTTACATCTTCAGACTGGACAGCTTACCCTTTTGCAAGCCAAAACAAGAAAGACTTCTATAATCTTTTAGATGTCTATTTAGATGCATCATTCTTCCCTCAGTTAGAGTATTTAGACTTTTTACAAGAAGGGCATCGCCTTGAGTTTACAGAGATGGAAAACCCAGAGAGCGAACTTGTGTATAAAGGCGTTGTTTTTAATGAAATGAAAGGTGCGATGAGCTCTATCGGCTCGGTGCTCTATCAAGAGTTAACAAAAGCACTTTTCCCAACGATTACTTATCACAATAACTCCGGGGGAGATCCCAAAGATATTCCGGACTTAACGCATGAGCAGTTAGTGAACTTCCATAAAAAACATTACCATCCGTCAAACAGCGTTTTTATGACATACGGTAATATGGATCCACTTGAGCATCAAAAAGTCTTTGAAGAGAAAGCGCTCTCTAAATTTGATTATCAGGATTTTGATTTTAGCGTTCAAGATGAAGTGCGCTATACAGAGCCGCAAAGTTTTACAGCCACATACCCACTGCCAGCGGATGAGCCTTTAGAGAAACAGAGTCATGTCATTAATTCATGGTTGCTTCATACAATTATGGATGCCAATGAACTCATGCGTGCGCGTATTTTAAGTAGTGTGCTTGTTGATAATGCGAGCTCACCGCTTCGCCTTGCACTTGAATCATCAGACTTAGGTGCCGCGCCTTCAATGTTCTGTGGACTTGAAGAGGGAACGCGTGAAGCGTTCTTCTCATGTGGCTTAGAAGGAGCTAATGGTGAAGATACGGATAAAATTAATCAGCTCATCACCGATACATTGGTAAATGTTCGTGATAATGGTGTGCCGCAAGAGAGTATTGAGGCTGCGCTCCATCAGTTAGAGCTTGCATCGCGTGAGATCTCGGGTGACAGATATCCCTACGGTTTACGTCTGATTGTAGATACATTAACGCCGGTCCTTCATGGGGGAGAAGCATATGATACGCTCTCTTTTGATGAATCATTAAAACAGATGCGTGAAGAGATACAAGATCGTAACTTTGTTCCAAATTTAATAGATCGCTTATTGCTCAATAATACGCATAAAGTGATGTTAACTGTGAACCCAAGCCATACATTGGCCGATGAGCTGGTGGCAAATGAAAAGGCGCGTCTTGCGAACATTCAAGCAAACTTAACGGAAGCTGAAACAGCGAAAATTATTGCAGATGCCAAAGCATTACAAGCAAGACAGTCACAAGTCGATGATGATTCGATTCTTCCGATTGTCACGCGTGAAGATATTCCTGAGAAATTAATCTTTCCAGAGCTTGATTATAGCCATAAAGGCTTGGTGCTGGGTACGCCAACGACAAACGGTATGACCTATCAATCAATCGTGGTTGATCTTCCTAAATTGACGGAAGAAGAGATGGAGATGTTGCCATTTTTAGATGCGTTTATTACCGAAATGGGCGCTGGAGATCAAACCTATTTAGATCAGCAGGCAAGAATCTCTGCAGTTACTGGCGGCGTAAGCGCTAGAACGATGTATCAGCCTTATGGTGGGGATATCCGTGGATTTTGGGTATTGTCAGGAAAGGCATTGCTTGAAAATAGTGAGAAGCTAGGGCAGTTACTTCACGATATTCTCTTTAGTGCGCGTTTTGATGAAGTAAAGCGTATGCAAGAGATTATGTCGCAAATTAAGCTAGGACGTGAGCAAGGGATTGTTAGTAATGGTCATACTTATGCGATGGGTGTTGCGAGCCAGAATATTGGTTTAATCTCACAATTAGATCAGCGCTTAAGCGGTATGCAATCTATTAAAGATTTCAGAGTAACCGAAAGTACATTGAAAGACGATGCGAAATGCCGAGAGTTTGGTGAGAAGTTATCAGCGCTTTTAGTAAAGCTGCGTAACAGCCCTTATGAAATCATTGTCTTAAATGATTCAGAAGAGATCGAGAAAGTAGGGCAGAGCTTTGCCGCAGTAATGGCGCATACAGTGAGCGAAGACGTTGAGCTGTTTAAAGCGCCGTTTGGCGATAAATCGGCTGAGAAAGTCAATCTAGGCTGGGCGATTAATGCGCCTGTATTCTATTGCGCGAAGAGTTATGAGACCGTCACGCGAGATCATGAAGATTCGCCGGCATTCCAAGTATTGACGGGTTTCTTACGTAATGGTTATCTCCATCGCGCCATTCGTGAGCAAGGCGGTGCTTACGGCGGCGGCGCTAACTATAATGCGGCATCGGGCGCGTTTAGTTTCTTCAGTTATCGCGATCCGCGTTTGAAAGAGACATTGGCTGATTTTGATGCATCAATTAACTGGTTGCTTGAAAATGAGCATGATGAAAAGCAGCTAGAAGAAGCAATTTTAGGCGTTATCAGTGGTATTGATAGACCGAAAGCGCCCGCAAGCGAGTATGGGGATCGTTACTTTATGGCGAAATATGACCGCACGCCAGAAGATGTTGAAAGCTATCGCGCTGCAGTTCTGAAGGTAACGATTGATGACTTGAAACGCATTGGTCGTGAATATCTTTCTAATCCAGATACGCATACAGCAGTATTAGGGCCAAAAGCGAAGCTTGAAGAAGCAGGATTTGAGGTCAAACAGTTCTAGTTTTCCTAAGTCTTTTTAGGCTTTTGCAAAATTATATTGATTACAAAATAAAAAAGCTTTCTCATGTACATATGGGAAAGCTTTTTTATTGAGTCGAATTTAAAAAAGAGTAATATAAATAGCGAGGAAAACTGAATGTTTCGGTTTAGTTACGAAAGGAAAGCCTTTGTCAGTCGATACAATTATCACGACGATTACTGAGTTTACACGAGCGCATCAATATTGGGCGCCGGTGATCATTTTTCTGCTTGCCTTTGGTGAGTCGCTCGCTCTCATCTCTCTGCTTATTCCTGCAACTGTAATTTTGGTGGGATTGAGTGTTTTGATTGGGGAGTCGGGACTCTCTTTTTGGATGGTATGGTTGGCCGCGACATTAGGCGCTTTTTTAGGAGATTGGGTCTCTTACGGGATAGGGTTTCGTTATAAGTTGCGCGTATATAGTATGTGGCCCTTTAAAAACAAACCCCATCTTTTGGAAAAGGGGCAAGGCTTTTTTGATAGATGGGGTATTTGGAGTGTATTTTTTGGTCGCTTCTTAGGGCCTTTTCGTGCAACTGTACCGTTAATAGCCGGCATATGTATGATGCCAAAACGCTATTTTCAATGGTCTAATCTATTATCTGCAATGATTTGGGCATTTGGTATATTGGCACCTGGCGCTTTTGGTGTACAGTGGTTAATAGATTTTCTATAAAAGCATAAAACTTGAGTTTGAAACGATTGATGTGTGTGACGACTATAAAAAATGCTTTCCCCCTTTTGAATTGAGAGAAAGCATTCTTTGTTGTATTTTGGATATGAAATTATGACAGTGATTTATATTGTGGGCGTATCGTTGTTCTTATTTGTAGTTGCTGTTTCGCTATTATCTTTTGTCTGTAGATCAGTCTCACTTTCTTCATGAATATGTAATCCTTCCTCATCAAACGAGCAATCTTGAATGGTTGGCCATTTCACATTCAGTTTAATGTCTTGCGCTTTTAACTCAGTTTGCATTTGGCATAGGGCCTGATCTAGCTTCTCAATGTGGTTCAGGAGCAGATTAATGGCATTAGCTTCTGGGTCTTCAATATCATGGCTCATGCCATACGCATTAAAGAGTTTGTTCGCAATCTCTTTCTTAAGGTTGGGTTTATCCGGCTTTGCAACGCGCGCTGGAATACCCACCGCGGTTGAGTTCTCGGGAACTTCTTTAATCACGACAGAATTTGCCCCGACACTGGAGTTGTCACCGAGCGTAATAGGACCTAGAATTTTTGCCCCCGCACCAATGACGACATTATTGCCTAATGTAGGGTGACGTTTTCCTTGCTCAAGGCTTGTTCCACCGAGTGTAACACCATGATACAGCGTACAGTCATCGCCGATAATTGCGGTTTCACCGATTACAACCCCCATACCGTGATCGATAAATAAACGTTTACCGACTTTTGCACCGGGATGGATTTCAATCCCTGTTAAAAAGCGGTTCCATGTTGAAATCCAGCGAGCTAAGGTTTTGAGTCTTTTATGCCAGAGTTTATGTGCGATACGATGAATCCATACAGCCCAAAGACCGGGATACGCTAAAAACACTTCCAACGTTGTCCGGGCGGCAGGGTCAAACTTTTTAATATTTTGAATGTCGTCTTTAATGGTTTTAAGCATGGTCTATTTTCCATCGTCAATCCATAACCTCGTAGCATAACAGCATGTCATCAATGAGTGAGGCATGATATGTGCAGGTTATCGGTTTTATATTTTTGAAAGCGAATATGTGTTAAGCAGTTAAGTGTTAATACTGTTAAGCGTTAATACTTTAACAAAAAATATAGAGTTATCGAAGTCTATACGTGTCATTAAATTTATAAGGGGTTATAAGACGACGCTTTATGTAAAGTTTGATTGAGCACTGTCGCTTAGCGGAATTTTTTTTCAGAAGCAGAGAGTACACCGCGTAGGATATTAATCTCTTCTTGTGTTAATTCTGCTTTTTTATAGAGTAATCGCAATTTTCGCATAAGATGCTTGGGGTTCTCGGGATCTAAAAAGTCTGCTTCGATCATCACCCTTTCAAGATGATTGAAAAACCCCTCATGCGCGTCATGCGTTGCCGGAAGATCACCTTGGTATTGTGGGCTACGTTTTGGCGCAAGACGATCATCATCTGTGGTGTTGCGTCTGAGTTCATAGGTGATGATTTGAATTGCTTGAGCAATATTGAGGGAGTTGTAGTTGTTTTCGGTCGGGATATAAAATAGCTCTTGGCAAATATCGACCTCTTCATTGGTTAGCCCCGTTCTTTCAGTGCCGAAAAGGATCGCTATTTTGGCATCTGGCTGCTCAGTGATAATTCTCCTAATACTTTTTGCCCCAAGCTCGATTGGCTGCTCTGGCTTACTAATATGACGGCTTCTAGCGCTGGTGCCAAAGATGTACTGGCAATCTTTCACGGCTTCTGAGAGTGTTTCTGTTACAACAGCATTCTCTAACACGTCAACTGCTCCGCTTGCGAGCGCAGTTGCTTCACTGCTTGGGAATTTACGGGGATTGACTAGCGTGAGGTTGTAAAGCCCCATGACTCGCATGGCGCGGGCTGCTGCCCCAATATTTCCAGAGTGAGTTGTGTTAACCATGACAATTCGAATGGCATTTAATGGCGTTGCGCTATGCATGTGTGTGCTCTCTTTATGGTATATTTAAGGCTGAGTGTGAGAAGGTGAATGAGATTAATGTGAGTCACCTATCAACGGCTTTTATGACTGAATTGAAAGTGTTGACAGGCATATTTTGAAGACATTGATGGAATGTCAATTATTCGTAATATTGACGAACGCAGATTATAACAATTTTTAAGCGAAGAGAGGACACTATGCCTAAAAACTTTATCCAAGATATAGCCGGAAAAATCCAAGAATCACTTCCTGAGGGCATGAAGAGTGCGCAGGGAGAAGCGGAACGATTTATCAAAGAAGGCATTGATAATGCCCTCTCAAATTTCAAGTTTGTGAGATATGAAGAGTTTGAGATTCAGCAGAAAGTGTTATTAAAGACGCGTGAAAAACTGGCACTTTTAACGAAGCAAGTGGAGGCATTAGAAGCAAAATTAAGTGAGCTTGAAGGTGAGAGAAATTTAGCACGGATTGGAGAGGATGGGAAAGCGACAGGTGATTCTGAATAAATGCGCTAAATTGAGTGCGGTTTTATCTCCATTAAAGGAACATAGGTAACCTAAGTGACATTAATTTTATAAAGGTGCTTTTGTATTCAAAGCGATAAAACCTAACTGCTATAGCTACCCAAGTCATAAGAAATAGAGTACTATATTTCAAAATTATCGAGTCTCAAATCTACTAGAAGGAAACGAATTGTTATGAGTCAAGCCCCTAAATATAAGCGTATTTTGTTAAAGCTCAGCGGAGAAGCATTGATGGGAGATGGGGATTACGGGATTGACCCTGTGACGATTGGTAGAATCGCCGATGAAATCAAAGCGCTGAATCGTATTGGTGTTGAAGTAGGTGTTGTTATTGGTGGTGGAAATATCTTTAGAGGAGCCGGCTTAGCTGAAGCGGGAATGGATCGGGTAGCCGGTGATCACATGGGAATGCTCGCTACAGTTATGAACTCGCTTGCATTGCAAGATGCGCTTGAATCACGCGATGTTTATGTGCGTGTTATGAGCGCGATTCGTATCAATGAAGTGTGTGAAGATTATCTTCGTAGACGTGCTGTACGCCATCTTGAGAAGAAGCGGGTCACTATTTTTGCGGCAGGAACAGGGAATCCATTCTTTACAACAGATTCAGCTGCGGCGCTTCGAGCAATTGAAATTAATGCAGAAATTATGTTGAAAGCGACAAAAGTTGATGGCGTTTATACGGCTGACCCAATGAAAGATCCAACGGCCACCCGTTATGATCATATTTCATTTACAGATGCGCTCACGCAAAATTTAGGCGTAATGGATGCGACAGCATTAGTAATGTGCCGTGAAAACAATCTTCCTATTAAAGTATTTAATATCTTTAATGAAGGCGATTTAATGAGAGTAGTCCAAGGTGGGCCTGTCGGCACATTAGTATCTGAGACGGCACCTGAATAATAAAGTGTGCTAATATTATTTTTAAATAGAATCTAGAAAAGAAACTAGAGACTCAAGATAGTAATGACCGATAAAAACAATATTTCAAAAAACATTTAGTTAGAGACGCTCTCATGATAAGTCATTTGGGCGTCTACTTATTTAAAGAAATTGGAGAATAGAAAATGACACAAAATATTATTAAAGACGCAAGATTGCGTATGGATAAGTCAGTTGAAGCTTTAAGTGTTGCACTTGGTAAGATCCGTACAGGACGAGCGCATATTTCAATTTTAGATCATATAGAAGTGGAATATTACGGATCTATGGTGCCTTTAAGTCAGGTTGCGAACTTAACAGTGCAAGATTCACGCACATTAGGGGTTGTGCCATGGGAAAAGCAGATGGTTGGACCGATTGAAAAAGCGATTATTAATAGTGATTTAGGATTAAACCCTGCGACAAGCGGTACGCTGATCCGTATTCCATTACCACCATTGACAGAAGAGCGCCGTAAAGATCTCGTTAAGATTGTGGGTGGTGAAGCAGAGCAAGCGAAAGTTGCGGTGCGTAATATTCGCCGTGATGCTAATAACCAAATTTCAGCGCTTGAGAAAGAAGGAACTATCTCTGAAGATGTTCAAAGACGTACAGAAGATGAGATTCAGAAGCTTACAGATGCAACCATTAAAAAAGTAGAAGAAGTACTTGCGACGAAAGAAGCTGAGTTAATGGAAATCTAAGTTAAGGATTCAATGTGAGCGAAAGCAAAACGAACTGTCAGCATGTTGCCATCATAATGGATGGTAACGGGCGTTGGGCTGAAAGAAATCGACTAACGCGAGCTCTCGGTCACAGAGCTGGGGTTAAGGCACTAAAAGAGAGCATTAAGAGTGCGATCAAAAATAAGATAAGTGTTTTGACAGTCTATGCTTTTTCAACAGAAAATTGGAAGAGATCCACTGAGGAAGTTTCTTTCTTGATGGATCTTTTTTATCAGACATTAGATGGACAACTGAAGGCGCTTCACAAAGCAGGTGTTCGCTTAACGTTTATCGGTGATTTAACGCCATTTTCTGATCGATTAAAAGAAAAACTACTAAAAGCTGTTGAATATACCCAAGATAATGAAGTGCTAGATCTTGTTGTTGCCCTCAATTATGGTGGGCGGCAAGAGATCGTTAGAGCTTGTCAAGCGATTGCTAGTGCCGTTCAGCGCAATGATATGTCTGTTTCTGATATTACAGAGTCGAGTTTTGAGTCAGCCTTATCATTACAAAACCTTCCGCCGGTAGATCTATTAATTAGAACGAGTGGAGAGCAGCGAGTGAGTAACTTTTTACTCTGGCAATTGGCATATGCAGAGCTCTATTTCACAGATTGTAATTGGCCTGATTTTGGTGCTGATGAATTTGAGGCTGCGTTGGCAGAATTTGGTCGCCGAGAGCGACGATTTGGAGGGAGGTAGCAGATGAAGCAAAGGATTATTACAGGGGTAATATTAGGAATAGTGGCGCTTCTTGCGATTGTTTTACTTCCTACGATGGCATTCTCACTGGTTCTTTTTCTCATTGCCATGATTGGGTTATTTGAGTGGGCGAATCTTCTTAAGCTGCACTCTATCACTAAGTCCGTCTATATTGGTGTCGGTGGCATCACCCTTTTACTCGTGACCGCTTCCTTGATGATGGGGGCAAAAGATACCGCACTAGGCCTGAATACGGGCTTAAGTCAATTTGTAACCCATAACCCCATTTTATATGGCTTGTTAATCATCATGGCCATTTTTTGGCTCTTTATGCCATTTATATTGTCAGTGCATTCTCGTAAACCCGTCGCTATTTTAGCAAATCGAGAATTTCTGTTTGTGGTGAGTATTTTATCACTCGCCACATTGATTATTACACTCGCAACTTTACAGCAAGGTTTAGTCTTACTGCTATACCTGATTTTATTAATTATTATTGCTGATAGTAGTGCCTATTTTGTGGGGCGAAAATTTGGGAAGCGTAAGCTTGCGCCGACAATTAGCCCGGGTAAAACAATAGAGGGTGCACTCGGTGGGCTTGTGATTGGCGTACTATTCTCCTTCTTCTCCATTATGATGTTTACGAATGGTGAATTTCCGCTTTTCTCAAATGCTGACAAGTGGACATTAATTGTTAATTTTATCTCCTTAAGTGCACTTGTTGTGATCGTATCAATCTCTGGGGATTTGTTTGAAAGCGTAGTTAAAAGAGCTGCGGGGATGAAAGATAGCGGTAAAATATTGCCGGGTCATGGTGGGGTTTTAGATCGTATCGATGCTCTGACAGCAGCAGCCCCTTTATTTTTTGTAGGTCTAGGCTTTATATGAGACAGCAAGTTTCTATTTTAGGCGCTACCGGTTCTATCGGCGATTCAACACTGAATGTGATTCGCAATAATCGCGAACACTATGAAATCCATTCCCTCGTGGCCAATAAAAGCATTGATAAAATGTTGTTGTTGTGTCAAGAGTTTATGCCGCGCTATGTGGTGATGGAAGATTGTACTGCTGCAAAAAAATTAGATGCTCACCTAAAAGGATTAGGGTTGAACATCGATGTATCCTCTGGAGAGCAAGCGGTAATTGATCTCGTAAAAGAGAGTGATATTGATATCGTTGTTGCAGCAATTGTTGGCGCTAAAGGCTTTTTATCGAGTTTAGCTGCTGCAAGAGCAGGTAAAAAGATATTATTAGCCAATAAAGAGACATTAGTGGTAGGTGGTGCATTATTTATGCAAGAAGCCAATAAATACAATGCAATCATTTTACCTATTGATAGTGAGCACAATGCTCTATTTCAATCATTGCCTAAATCTTCAGATTTAACCGCTGACTATGAGGGTGTTAAACGCCTCATATTGACAGCATCGGGAGGACCATTTAGAGGGTTTTCTCGAGAGCAGCTTAAAGAAGTGACATTAGCACAGGCATTGAAGCATCCTAATTGGTCGATGGGGGCTAAAGTGACGATTGATTCGGCTACTTTAATGAATAAGGGGTTAGAATTTATCGAGGCGCATTTTCTGTTTGATATGCCAGTTGAGAAGATTAGTGTGGTTGTTCACCCTCAAAGTATGATTCACTCTTTAGTGGAATATACAGATGGCTCGATGATTTCTCAAATGGGCGCAGCAGATATGTCTATTCCGATTGCGCATGCGCTTGCATATCCGAAACGAATTATTTCGGGGGCTGATTTTTTAGATTTAACGCAGATGGCGCCATTGACTTTTGAAGCACCAGATTTACTTGCTTTCCCCACATTACGGCTTGCGAAAGAATCACTGTTAGAAGGCGCTTCTCATTTAGTTGCCTTGAATGCGGCAAATGAGATCTTTGTGGAAAAATTCTTAAATAAAAAAATCCAATTTATAGATATTGCTGATAAGGTCGCTGAAGTTTTAGAAGGTGTTACTATTAAAAATGAAGCGCTTCTTTCAGAAGAAGCACTGTTAGCTTACGATGCTGAGATTCGTGTTAAAGCGAATGCATTAACTCATTAATTCTTTTTTTTTATCACATTTTGAGGTATACAACATTTAATGATCTCCGCGCTCTTTAATTCTGTTTTTGGCTTTTTAATATTGATGGGTGTACTTGTTACGCTCCACGAGTTTGGGCATTTTTATGCTGCCAAAAAACTAGGGTTTAAGGTTCTGACCTTCAGTATTGGTTTTGGGAAGAAGGTATGGAGCCGGACAGGCAAAGATGGTGTTGAGTATCGAATCGGCTTGATTCCACTGGGCGGGTATGTTGGCTTTTTAGATGATCGTGCTCATGATGTAAAAGCAGAAGAGCTTGATCAAACTTTTAATGCAAAGCCTGTATGGAAAAGAGCGGTCGTGATAGCTGCTGGGCCTATTGTGAATCTCGTGTTTGCCGTGATTTTGTTATTTGGTCTTTATCTCTATGGTATGCCTGCTTTTAAAGCAAAAATTGATACGCCGTTGCCCAACTCGGCCCTGTCGATTTCAGGGTTTGAGCGTGGTGATGAGATTGTGAGTATTGAAGGGCGACAAATCAGAACATTTGATGACATGGTGATGGGATTTGTGGAGCATCTAAATGATGGCATCGCGACTGTAGAAGTGATGCGAAATGGTCGGGTTACACAACTAGAAATTAATATGGATGAGCCGCTTCGATTAAATGCAAATGACCGTATTGATAAAAAGCTAGGTATTAGTTTGTATATGCCGCTGATTCCGGCAAAAGTTGCACAGTTAACCGAAAATGGGGTTGCTATCACTGCGGGCGTGCAGAAAGGTGATATTATCACGCGTATTAATGAACGAGATATCAATAGTTGGCCTGATTTGCTGTATGTTATGAGCGAGTTAGATTTACAAGATAAGGATACTCTTGACTTAGAGATATTTGTTGATCGTGCAGGTGAAGCTATATTATTGCCAGCTGTTACGACGCGTGGGGAGAATGGTCGATTTTTACTGGGGCTCGGGGTCGGGCAATTAACGCCTGAGATAGAGGAAGAGATAGAGTCGATGAAGACTCTGCAGAAATATCCTCTCTTCGAAGCGATGCGATATGCAGTTTTAGATGCATATCAGAATTCGTTATTAATATTTAAATTTATAGGGCGAATGGTAACAGGAGAAGTTCATCCTAATATGATGGCGGGCCCCGTTACTATTGCCGATGCTGCTGGGAAAAAGCTAGATGCTGGCTGGGTTTATTTTATTCAGCTTATGGCGCTGTTTAGTGTGAATCTCGGCATTTTAAATTTGTTGCCGATTCCTGTGCTTGATGGTGGTCGGTTGGTGGGCCTTGGGATAGAGGCTACTGTCGGAAAGAATAAAATACCTGCATCGCTCTCAATGAGAATAATGCAGATCGGGGGATTATTCCTATTTATGTTTATGGCATTCGTGATATTTTACGATATTATGAAATGGTTTTAATCTGATAATAATTGGAATTTTGTCAGTAATTCGGTATATTAACGCAGTTTATAGATGTATTTCTATGCCCTAATTTGATAGAGAAATTAAAAATGGCGATTGTCGATTTAAAAAAAGTTTTTCTGGCTACCAGTCTGATTCTAGGATCAGCAGCGCTAGCTCAGAAATATGAAGTAAAAGATATCCGCATTGAGGGATTAGAACAGATCAATCCCGGTGCCGTATTTACCACATTAGGGTTAGATCCAGACGCGCCGGTTCAGACGGGCACAGTTAAAGATTTAGTTGAAAGATTATATGCAACAGGTCTGTTTAAAGATGTTGTTGTTAAAACACAAAATGGACGTATTTTAGGCCGTACGAGACCGCAATCATTTACAGTTGCTGTCGCGGTTGAAAAAGACCCGTCTACATTAAGATCAGGCGGCGCTTTTGGCAATATCCGTACAGAGTCTCATCAGCCTGAAATTGAGTATGTCTATGAAGAAGTCCCTTGTTCTGTCGCCCCTGATGATCCGCGTTGCCGAGCAGTTGAATCAACTGTAAGATCAGACTTGGTGATTGAGCTTGAAGAGTTTCCGGTATTATCGAGAGTGACTTTTAAAGGGAATAAAGATCTCAAAGATAAGCAGCTCAATGAAGTCATTGCGAGTGCAAATCTTAAGCCTGGCGAAACGTTGCGAGATGCTTCTGTAGAGAATGCAAAAAACAATCTATTAAAAGCTTATGAAACGCGCGGTAAATACGCCGTGAGAATTGAGCCGAAGATCATTGAGCTTCCGCGTAATCGTGCTGAGATTCAATTTGAGATTTCAGAAGGACGCACAGGGCAGATTAAAAAGATTAACTTTACAGGCAATGAATCCGTATCAGATAGTAAGCTATTAAGACAGATGCGTGTTCGAGAATCTGGTTTTAAAACGATTTTCTCATCAGGCGATCGTTATGATCCCTATACGATTCAAGATGAACTCGATCAAGTGCAAGAATATTATCGTAATAATGGTTATCTTAAGGCGGAAGTAAATTACTCAAGTGCGACCATTAGTGCAAACCAAGATACTATTTATCTTGATATTGACATTAATGAAGGTAAAAAGTACGACTTTGGGGATGTGAATATTGTCGGTAACTACCCAAGCGTAGAGAAAGATGAATTGATGTCGCTTGTTAAAATCGAACCCGGTGATCTTTATCGCGTTAAAACGGTAAATGATACGATTAAAGCAATTCAAGACCGTTTGGGAAATGAAGGATATGCGCAGGCACGCGTAAATGCGATTCCTAAAATCAATGAAGAAAGTAATATTGTTGGTTATACATTTGCAATCGATCAAGGTGAGCGCGTATATGTGAACCGTATTAATATCGAAGGAAATGAGCGGACGCAGGATAATGTTTTCCGCCGCGAGTTAAGACAGATGGAAGGTGGGCGTTTTGTTGCAAGTGATATCGAACGCTCGCGTGTCCGTATTCAAAGGTTAGCGCACGTGGAAGATGTTCAGGTTCTAACAGAGCCTGTTGCAGATGGCGTTGTCGATTTAACATACAAAGTAAAAGAGCGTAGTGCAGGTTCAATCACATTTGGACTTAGCTATGGTATGGATAGCCGCTTTGGTATCAATGCAGGATTTAACCAGCCTAACTTTATGGGAACAGGTCATGAGCTGAATGTTCAGGCGGAAACCAATAAGAGTGGTAGTTATTATAGTGTTGATTACATGAATCCGTATTTCACGAAAGATGGATTAAGTGCCGGTATGTCACTCAGCTATAGCAAGCAAAAGCATGATTATGATGATACAGGTAACTATATTGCAGATGGTATTGCTTTGATGTTTAACTTTGGTTACCCCATCAGTGAGTTTACATCAGTACGAGCGGGTATCGGTTATGAGCAGTTAAAGTTGAAAACAACGCATAGTTCACCAGAAGAGCTGGCAAGAGAAATAGCAAGGCTTGATTGCGGATCTGGTTGCTACGATGAAAGCTTGGGAAATAATCGCTTGTATAAAGCAAAGTTGAATTTGTATCGGGCTAATATAGGTATCTATCGTGATACGCGAAATAGAACAGTATTTGCTTCCGAGGGTTCGTTAAACAGTGCGACCTTATCTGGCACACTGCCAGGATCAGACTCTAAGTTTTATAAAGTTCTTTTAAAACACCAGAGTTACTACCCACTTACAGATAGTGAAGATTATGTATTCTCATTACGCGGCGATATTATGGCGGGTTGGGGATATGGGTCTGATAAGGACTTACCATTCTTTGAAAACTTCTACGCAGGTGGTCTTGGGACAATCCGTGGGTACAGAGGGAGTTCGATCGGTACTAAATATGCAGGGACAAATGATGCAACGGGTGGTGCGCTTCGTTATAATGCGACAGCCGAAGTCATTATGAAAGTCCCTGGGTTCCAAGATAATAATGATGTGCGTTGGAGTATATTCTTTGATGCGGGTAACGTAACCCCTAAACCAAGTAAGTTTGAGTTTGGAGATGTGAGATATTCAGCGGGGGTCAGTTTTGTATGGTTATCACCACTGGGACCACTTGCATTTTCGTACGGAAATCCATTTAAAAAAGGGAATGACGATCGTGAACAAAAATTCCAGTTCTCGATTGGTATCCCTTACTAATGAGAGATAATGAATACAATGTTTAAGTACATTATACAGAAAGGGGCAGCAGTGATTTTAACTGCTGCTTTCATTTTTTTAAGCCCCAATGCATTTGCGGATAACTTAAAGATAGGTGTTGTTGATATCAATTTACTGTTAGAGAAGTATATTGAGGAAAAAGATATCTACTCTCTTTTGAATGAAGAGTTTTTTGCACGTGATCAATATCTGTTAAAAAAGCGTGATCAGATTGAAAATATGCGCCGAGAGTTAATGAATAACACAGGCAATGCATCTTCAGTGAGAGAGCTTGAGAGAGATATTGTAAATCAGGAGCGTGAGTTTGTGCGTATTAGTAATGATACGCGACAGGAATTTAATCTTCGAAAAAATGAAGAGCTATATAAACTACAAAGAGAAATTAACAACGCAATTTTACAGTATGCGCAAAAAAATGATTATGATCTTATTTTAGAGTCGGGATTGCTTTTTGCAAAAGAAGGTCTCTATTTGACGGAGCCTATTTTTCAAACGCTTGTCGTAGAAGAATCTGAGAAATAGTATTAAAAGCGCCAAGTAGATTCAGGTGACGAAGATCAAAATAGTAAAACCATATAGTGAGGTAGAGATGACATTATTAGACGTATTCAATTATTTGCAAGAGAAAGGCGAGAAAGTTGAACTCCATGGAGATGGCAGTACCTCTATTAATGGATTATCGACCATTCAACATGGAAAGCCCGATACGCTCTCTTTTTTTCATAACCCACGCTACCGACAATATCTAGAAACAACAGAAGCCGCGGCTATTTTAGTGGATGAACGTAATTTTGAACATGTTACGCAACCTGCGATTATTTGTGGGAATACGCATGCGGCATGGGCGTATGTCACGCAACTTTTTCAAAAAGAGTACCGCAATTTTGAGCCAGGCATTCATCCAACAGCCATCATTGGCATTCATTCTAAGATTGGGCGGGATGTGACGATTGGGGCTTATAGTGTCATCGGTGAAAATGTCACGATCGGAAATGGCTCATATATTGATTCTCAGTGTGTCGTAGAGAGAGATGTGGTAATGGGTGAGGATTGTTATCTATTTTCAGGGGTGACGGTTCGTTATGAATGTGAGCTTGGCGATCGAGTTGTCCTACACCCCAATGCTGTGATTGGCGCAGAGGGTTTTGGGTTTGCACGTACAAGTGTTGGTTATATAAAAGTCGCCCAGCTAGGAAGAGTCGTATTAGCTGATGATGTCGATATTGGTGCAGGAAGTTGCATTGATAGAGGCGCAATTGAAGATACGATTATCGGTAAGGGCACTAAAATTGATAATCATGTTCAGCTGGGTCATAACTGCATTGTGGGTGAAAATACGGTCATTGCGGGCTATACCGGGATTGCTGGATCCACAGATATTGGTAATAATGTGGTAATTGGGGGTGGCGTGGGAATGAATGGTCACATGAAAATTGAAGATAATGTGATTGTGACCGGCGGGACCCAAGTGAGTCAACCGCTTAAAGCCGGAAAGATCTACTCTTCCATTCCGCCCGTATTAGAAAATAAAGAATGGCGCTATAATAGTGCAAGAATCAAGCGATTAGGTGATCTTTTTGATCGCGTAAAAGCGCTTGAAAAGAAGAGTGAAAGCAAATAGTACTAATTTTCCCAATTATCGTTAATAAAGAATTTAGGATAGGGATTCTGTTTAAAGTATAAAGTTAGTATCATTAGTATTAAATATTTAATGTAACGTATAGAGAATAATAATTATGAGCGATAATAAAGTAATCGATATCAATGAAATCATGACTTACTTGCCACACAGGTACCCTTTTTTAATGATCGACCGTGTACTTGATTACACCCCGAATGAAACACTACACGCTCGTAAAAATGTCACTTTCAATGAACCTTATTTTCAAGGGCATTTCCCCGTAAAACCTATTATGCCGGGCGTAATGATCTTAGAAGCTTTAGCACAAGCAACGGGTATCTTAAGTTTTAAATCAGTAGAAGATTATGATTCTACTGATAAATCCATCTATTATTTTGTGGGCATTGATAAAGCGCGTTTCCGACGTCCTGTAGAGCCCGGTGATGTTCTTGACTTGAAAGTAACGTTCCTTCGCGCTAAAAGAGGTATTTGGGCATTTGAGGGCAAAGCATATGTCGATGGAAATCTTGTATGCCAAGCAGAATTAATGTGTACTCGTCGAGAGGCTTTTGAATAATGAATATAGAGCTCATACATCCTACTGCGGTCATTGATCCAACGGCGGAACTTCATGAGAGCGTTAAAATAGGACCTTATTGTGTTATTGGCCCGAATGTCAAAATTGGAAAAGGGACTGTCTTAACGTCGCATGTCGTGATTCAAGGACCGACAACAATCGGAGAAGATAATACCTTTTATCAGTTTTGCTCACTCGGTGAAGTTCCTCAGGATAAAAAGTATCAGGAGGGCGACCAAGTATTTTTAGAAATTGGGGATCGCAATACGATCCGTGAATATGTTAGCATTAATCGCGGGACTATTCAGGATCAGGCTTTGACTAAAATCGGGGATGATAATTGGATTATGGCAACGTGCCATATCGCTCATGATTGCATTGTTGGTAATCGGACAATTTTTGCCAATGGTGCGTCCCTTGCGGGACATGCTGTGATTGAAGATGACGTTATCTTGGGTGGATACTCAATGATCTACCAGCGCTGTAGAGTCGGAGAGGGCGCTATTACGGGCTTTTCATCAGGAATTCATCGAAGTGTTCCCCCTTTTGTAACGGCGGCGGGTTATCGGGCGGTACCTTCAGGCATTAATTCCGAAGGCTTACGTCGTCGTGGTTTCTCTCCTGAAGCAATCAAGGCCACAAAAGATGCCTATAAAGCGCTTTATAGGCAAGATTTATCTCTTCAGGATGCAATTATTCGCATCAAAGTGCTTGCAGAAAATGCACCGCATCTTGAAAAGATGGTGACGTTCTTGGAAGAGACAGAAGAGCGCGGCATTATTCGCTAATACTTATAAAAGGCACTTAGTAAAGAGGTTTATATCATTGATGTATGCCGATTATTAAGTGTCTTTTTGTGTTAAAAGCGCTTGTTTTGATATCAGCCTCATTATTGCGTTGATGTATATGTTTTCATATTTTTAGGGGATGCCGACATTGGAAAAATATCATGATCTTACGGATTTAAATAGCAGAGCGGCACCGATATTTATGCTAGTTGCCGGTGAGTTATCGGGTGATCTTTTGGGCGGCGGATTAATACGTGCTTTAAAGTCCGTTTATCCTGAGGCTAAGTTTTTTGGTATTGGTGGGTCTGAGATGATCGCTGCGGGACTTGAGTCGATTGAGCCTATTGATACGCTCTCAGTGATGGGGTTGGTGGAGATTTTGAAAGATCTCCCCCGATTATTTAAGGTTAAACGAAATCTAGTCAATGAAGCGAGTACGCGTAAACCCATTTGTTTCATCGGTATTGATGCCCCTGATTTTAATCTGCGTTTGGCAAAAGATTTAAAGCGGCAAGGTATTCCAACACTGCAATATGTTTCCCCTTCTGTTTGGGTGTGGCGAGAGGGGCGAGTGAAAACGATTCGGAAAAATATTGATCGTGTTTTATGCCTTTTCCCTTTCGAGGTTGATTTTTATCATAAGCATAATGTTGATAGTATTTGTGTCGGGCATCGTTTAGGGGATGAAATCCCTTTGGTGAGTGATGTTCTTTTGGCGAAGGAGAGGCTGAATCTTGATGTAGAACGGGATTATTTAGCAATCTTGCCGGGAAGTCGTAGGGGAGAAATATCCCGATTATTGACAGACTTTTTGGATGCTTTAAGTTTTATTTCTGAAAAAAGACCTTCCCTTGAGTATTTAATACCGGCAGCGACGCCTAAAATTTATGATCTTATTCAAGAAGGCATCAGTGAGCTACCTAAGGAGATCCGGGGAAAAGTGCATCTGTTTCAAGGGCAATCGAGAGAAGTTATGGCGGCCTCAAAATCAGTGTTACTCGCATCAGGAACGGCAGCGTTAGAAGCGATGCTGCTTAAAAAGACGATGGTGGTATGTTATAAGTTTAGTGGCTTTACTGCTTGGTTAGCGCCCAAAATTGTGAATATTACCCATTTTTCATTACCGAATATTCTTTCAAAAGAGCCGCTAGTGACAGAATTATTTCAATCTGAAGTGACGCCGGAAAATATTGCGCGAGAGGTTGAGCTTAGCCTTGCTGATAGTACTGAGAATCTTGGTAAGATACAGAAGTTTACAGAAATCCATCAATCATTAAGATTGCATTCAGATACTGCGGCTTGTAATGCCGTATTAGCATTATTGAGAGATCGTGGAGCATTATAGATGCAGCAAATAGATTTAGGATTTTCTTTAGAGAGTATGGGAAGCGCAGATAATGATGAGTTGATCGCGGGTGTAGATGAAGCGGGAAGAGGGCCATTGTGTGGGGATGTTTTTGCTGCAGCTGTGATTTTAGACCCCGACAATCCTATTGAAGGATTGGATGATTCAAAAAAGCTGACGGAAGCAAAAAGAGCAAAGTTATCTCTAGAGATTAAAGCAAAGGCAAAATCTTGGGCGATCGCAAGTAGTAGTGTTGCAGAAATTGATGAAATAAATATCTTACAAGCAACATTGTTAGCGATGAGGAGGGCTGTGGAGAAATTGCCTATTAAACCGAGTTTATTGCGTGTCGATGGTAATCAAGATCCAAAGAGCGATGTAAGGGCGGAAACTATTATTAAAGGAGATGCGTTATTTGCTGAAATCAGTGCTGCCTCAATTCTTGCAAAGCATGCGAGGGATCAATCGATGATTGAAGCAGATAAAATATATCCTGAGTATGGTTTTGCAAAGCATAAAGGTTATGGGACGAAGGCACATATGGCGGCACTTCTTGAAAATGGCGTAACCCCCTTGCATAGAACTTCTTTCGCACCGATTCGAAAATTAATTTCAGAATAAACAGTTGATAATGTCGAGATAAAGACAATAAATTTAAAACATAGTAGAATGTTGGACAAATATTTTGTAAAAGGTCAAAAATGAAGAATTCTAAATGGATCGATTTTATCGTAGGACTTTTTGTTCTAAGTGGTGTGATTGCTTTTGCATGGCTCGCATTTAATGCTAGCAATGCAACAACCGGAATGGGTGGGGGAAAACCGATTCAGGTGACAGCATCATTTACCAATATCGGCTCTTTAAAAGTAAAGGCGCCGGTAATGATTGCTGGGGTTCGAGTCGGTCAAATTAATAATATTGCATTAGATCATAATAACTATAAGGCTGTAGTGACGATGTCCCTAGACAGTAGTGTTCCTATTCCCCAAGATACGATTGCAGCGATTAATACTTCGGGATTAGTGGGTGAGCAATACATCGCACTTGATCCAGGTGGTGCTGAAAAGACGCTTCAAAATGGTGATCGTATTCGTATGACACAAGATGCATTTGTGATGGAGCGATTGATTGGTCAATTGATGGCGTCATTTGGCGGCAGTAAAGGCGATGACTCAAAAGTAGATGACGATAAGACTGAAAGCACATTTAAGCCCGGGTCACTATTAGACTAAAGGTTGAATCTATGACAGTGTTATTTCAATTAAGTACTATTTAAATGCAAGAGCATGAAAATTTATTAAACCGGACCGAAGGTGTCGTGCTTCATAAGCGCCCCTTTAAAGAGTCCGGTTTTTTAGTTGATCTTTTTACAAGAGACCACGGACGGATTACTGTATTTGCCAGAGGTAGGGCGAATCCTAAAAAGCCGCTTAATCATCTGGAGCTGTTTACTTATAGTGCCTGGTATTTAAAAGAGGGGCGTGCTTTTTATTTTATTCAAGCATTTGATAGTCTCTTTTCTTTTCGTCTGAAGGGGCGAGAGATATGGACGGCATATTATTTAAACGAGTTACTCCTGCGAACGCTTCCTAAAGAGCAACCAGCGGAGGAGCTCTTTGAAATTTATTATAGAGTGCTAGTAGTATTAAAAGAAGGCGCTGAGATAGAGCCTTATCTTCGTCAGTTTGAAAGTACCCTGTTGGCGTATTTGGGAATACTTCCTGATCTTATGTATGATGCTGCGGGAGATGATATTGTTGCGGATAAAATCTATTTCCTTTCGTATGAAGAGGGCGTTTTACCGATTGAGTACCCCGGTACATTTAGGGTGCAAGGTGCGCTTTTATTGAAGATTAATGAAGGAGTAGCGCTAGATAGGGCTGACTCTCTCTCTTATCGGAATATGATGCGTTACCTTCTTTCGCCCTTATTGGGTGTAGAGCCTTTGCAGTCTCGAGTATGGATGCAGAAACTTTATGGGAAAGGTCGTGTTTAGCGTGATTTGAGTTGAAGTTACTAATGTTTTCTCCCCAAGTTTATGAGATGTATCGCCAATATACCATGCTACTTGTTCGATATAAATTTACCAAACGATGTACAAAAGTAGTAAATATCTCGATGATATCGTTTATTTGTGAAATAAAGATAGCGATTTAACATAGGTTTAATCGGTGTTTTATTGCGGTGGTTAAAACTTGATCAGGTTTTTAGTTGCAAGAATTTTGAAAGCGCGTATTATACATCTCCTCAGGCAACACAGAG
>CANRON010000002.1 GCA_947632245.1 uncultured Ignatzschineria sp.
GATTATCCGGAATATGATTATCAAGAGTGGCAAGAGATTATTGAAGGTACGCTTCGCTCTGCGATTAAGAAAGAGATGGGTTTTTCGAATGAAAAGGTCGGGGTGCTGCTTTCGGGGGGATTAGATTCTACTTTGATCACAGCGCTTGCGATTGAAGAGGGCGTAAAAGGGATTCAGACTTTCTCGGTCGGTTTTGAAGATCAGCCGGAAGAGAAAGGATCAGAATTCTTCTTCTCAGATCAATTTGTGGATAAGTATCAAACGGATCACTTTAAATTTGAAGTCCCCAATAGCGAAGCGTTAACGCGCTTGCCAGAAGCGATTCAAAATATGAGTGAGCCGCTCTTTGGGCAGGATGCAATTGGTTTTTATCTCTTATCCGAGCGTGTAAAAACGATTACATCAGTCGTACAAAGTGGGCAGGGCGCGGATGAAGTATTTGCCGGTTACTTCTGGTACCCAAAGATGGTGGAAGACAAAGCGCTAGATCCACTTGAAAGATTCTCCAAGCATTATTTTGATAGAACGCATGAAGAGTGGCTAGCAGCGTTTCAATCCCAATATCATACAGCAGATTTAGCCGGTGATTATATTCGGGATCATTTAACGCGCGCAGGTGCGGATACATTTTTAGATCGCGTACTGCGTTTAGATGCGACCCGATTAGTGGTCGATGATCCTGTAAAGCGTGTGGATAATATGACGATGGCGCACGGTTTAGAAGCAAGAATGCCCTTTATGGATCAGCGTTTAGTGGAGCTTGCGATGGCGATGCCCCCAGAATATAAGTTGATGCATCAAGGGAAAGGAATCTTGAAAGATATCGCAAGAGGGCGCGTGCCGGATTCAATTATCGATCGTCCAAAAGCCTACTTCCCCATGCCGGCATTGAAATATGTTCGCGGAGAGTTCTTGGATATGATGCGCGATACTTTAACCAGCCAAAAGGCGAGATCGCGGGGTATTTTCAATGAAGCCTATATTCAGGATCTATTAGATAATCCAGAAGCAGCATCAAGCTTTACAAATATCCAAGGTTCTAAGCTTTGGCATGCGACACTGCTTGAATTATGGTTGCAGTCTGTTGATCTTTAGGGTGAATAACTCATTTAAATATATAAATAGATAACATTATCGTTAATATTATTGGTGTTAGTTATATATATGGTAAAAATATGGTGAAAATAAAAGCTTCTCTTATATAGAGAAGCTTTTTATTCTGCCGATTACGCGTTTAAATAAGGAGTTAGATCTCATGAAGTCAATCATTAATAATGCTCTGAGTAAAATAAAAGAGTCGTCTTTGCGTCATGCGCAAAACGTATTTTAGGGATCAAAGAATTTTGGAAGATCTAGTAATAAGATAAACGGGCGATTCGAAAAATGGCTGTTGAAGGCGCTAATTAGTGTGCCTTGATGCCCTGAACTTTTTGCTGAACGGAGCGTAAGATTTCGAGCGCTGTGTGCGCATCGTCTTTATCGACGAGTAATGAACGCTTGTAGAGAGTCTTAAGGGGGGTAACACCAATCCCTGCTTTTGCAAGTGCACTCGCGATGATTGCGTTAAAGCCGGCACATTCAAAATGATAGGGTGCGTTAAAGGTAATGCGGCAGAGTTCTTTGTCATACGCAAGCATATTGTTGTCTGCCTCTTCTTTACGTAGAACAAGCGTAATACCCTCAGGCTCCTTAAAAAAAGCAATGGGGTCATATCCCAATACCTTCAGTAAGGATTGATTATTGATCGCTACAAATACAAAGGTATCGGTAGAGATAGAGGGGTTAAGCTGTTGTAATATTTGTTGAAGGGATGTTTCTAAAGACATATAGATGTTGTCCTATGGGTTAAATCATTAATTCTTAAAAGTCTTGAGCGGGGCATAGTACCACCGAAATGACTTAGAAAAGTAGCTATATGATAAACTTATAGTCATGTTTTATCACCTATTTTTTTTGAGTTTATTTTTTTAATCAACAATTGTTATATTGTGAATATTATTGTGTTTTATTGCCGTGGGGAAATGTTGAAATGTTCAATGCAGATGAACTGTTGAAAAATGCGCCTGTAACGCCGGGTGTCTATATAATGCGAGATCTGCACGGCGAGATTATTTATGTCGGGAAGGCTAAAAATCTTAAAAATAGGCTTTCTAGTTATTTTAAAACAAAGCAGCATCCGCCAAAAACACAAGCGCTCGTGGCGAATATCGATTCTGTTGAAACAACGTTAACAGCGACAGAGCGAGATGCATTGGTGTTAGAGGGGAATCTCATTAAGGCGCATCGCCCGCGCTATAATGTTCGCTTGATCGATGATAAGAGCTACCCTTATATCTATGTGTCAGATCATCCTTTCCCGCGATTTAGCTTTTATCGCGGCGCGCGTAAGCGTAAGGGGAAGATGTTTGGCCCCTTCCCCTCTTCCGGCGCTGTGAAAGAAACTTTGAACCTTATGAAAAAAGTTTTTCGAATTCGTGAATGTGAGGATGCTTTTTTTAGTCACAGAACAAGGCCCTGTCTGCAATATCAAATTCAGCGCTGTAGTGGTCCTTGTGTTGATAAAATCTCGCGGCAAGAGTATCTAACGCTTGTGCAGGAAGCGATGATGTTTTTGAGTGGCGAATCCGATCAGCTTGTCAATTTGCTGATAGAGAAGATGATGACTTTGAGTCAAAATTTGGAATTTGAAAAGGCGTCGATTATTCGGGATCAAATTCAAGATATTCGGGAGATTCAAGGCGCGAATAGGATGGAAGAGAGCCGCGATTCACTGGATCTCATGGCGCTCTATATCAAGGCGGAAGTGGTTGTCGTAGAAGTGATGACGATTCGCGATGGCCGAGTATTAGGGACACGTGCTTATTACCCTAAAGTGCCAAAAGACACGACGACGGATGAGATTATGAGTGCCTTTGTCACGCAATATTATGGTGAGCACCGCCCGCCGCCACGTAATGTGGTGTTAAATATGGCATTGCCGAGTGAAGAAGAGACTTGGTTACGATTGGGATTGTCGGAATTTGTCGATTATGAAGTATTTATTCAATACCCCAATAATATCCGTGGGCGCAAGCGGAAATGGCTAGAGATGGTCGAAAATAATGCTCAGCACTCTGTCGAGATAAAGCTTGCAAGCCGAGCACAGGTAGAAGATCGATTATTTGCGCTCAATCAACTCTTTAATTTAGATCGACTGATTCAGCGGATTGAGTGCTTTGATATCTCTCATAGCTTTGGTGAGCGAACAGTGGCTTCGAATGTGGTCTATACGCCGGAAGGATTCACAAAGAAACATTATCGCCGCTTTAATATTGAAGGCGTGACCGCCGGCGATGATTATGAAGCAATGCGCCAAGCTTTAACGCGGCGATTTAAAGGGAAAACTCGCGAAACCGATCCGAATGGGTTTCCGGATCTTCTCTTGATTGATGGGGGAAAAGGGCAATTACAGGTTGCAATCGAAGTATTGGATGCGTTGAATCTGCAAGATCTCTTTTTGATAAGTATTTCAGAAGGGGAAGGCAAAATTCGCGGAAAGGATATTATCTGGATGCGCGATAAAGCACCGTTGCCGATTGATCCGAGCTCACCTGCCTTTCATCTATTGGCGCAAATTCGAGATGAGGCGCACCGTTTTGCCATCGAAGGGCATAGGGCGCGGCGGGATAAAATGCGCCGGCGTTCAATTTTAGAAGATATTCCCGGCATTGGTGAATCGAGAAGAACGGCGCTATTAACGCACTTTGGCGGACTGGAATCCTTAAAGAATGCGGCGGTAGAGGATATCGCGAAAGTGCCTGGCGTGAGTCATAAACTTGCGGAAGTTGTGTATCAAGCATTAAGATCTGCACAGTAATCTTTGCCGTCAATTATTTTCACGAAATTTGCGATTGAAGCTTCGTAGATGATGTGAGAAAAGAGATTGGAAAATAAAACCGAATTTTATGCCATAAAAATGTCCAACTGAGGTAGAATGCCTACCTTAATTTTGAAAGGTATTCTTCTGTTTTTAGAAGGTTATCACTACCTTTCAGACCATGATTTTTGAAGGGAGTCGAGAATGAAACTACGTGAGCGTTTTCGTTTTCAAAAAGATGAACTCAGCATGCTCTTTGCGCTGACTTTTCCGATATTGATTACGCAATGGTTTTTAGTAGGTATGGGTGCGGCCGATATCGCAATTACAGGACATTTTGATGATAATGTTCAAGCATCTGTTGGCCTAGGGGTGATGATCTGGAATCCACTGCTTCTATGTAGTACCGGCGTTTTAATGAGTGTGGCGATCTTCAGCGCGCATGAGTTTGGACGGGGTAAAAATGAAGATGTGGCAAAAATTTGGCATAACGGATTATTGATCGCCGGGGTGCTGATGATTCTAGTCGTTATCATCATGAATATTTTGTCAGAGCATCTGCTTCGCTTTTTAGAAGTTGACGAGGATTTGATCCCGGGATCAGTACTCTATCTGCAAGCGCTGAGTGTGGGCGCGCCGGCAATATTAATCTTTAATAGCTTAAGAGCCGTGTGTGAAGGCGTCGCAAGACCGCTGCCGATAACGATTGTGTGCGGCATTGGCTTTGTGGTGAATGCGCTATTAAACTATATTTTAGTGAATGGGTATGCGCCGCTCGGCATTGCAAGTTACGGCATTGTCGGCTCAGGACTTGGCACGGCATTTACATTTTGGATCATGCTCTTTTTGTTAGTGGGCGTGACATTTGTAGATAGACGACTTCGCAGCTTGAAGTTGATGACTCGCTTTGAAAAGCCCGATGGCAGATTAAAAGAGATGGTGCGTGTGGGGTTACCGAGTGGTGCAACATTATTTGCAGAAGTGGCGATATTTTCAGCTGCTGGTTTAATCCTCGGACAGTTTGGAACTGTGGTGGTTGCAAGCCACCAAATTTCACTCGCCATCACCTCGATGACGTTTATGATTCCGCTCAGTGTGGCAATGGCACTAACATCGATGACAGGGCAGCGCATGGGCCGAATGGACTATGCGAGTGTACTGCGCGTTAGCGAAATGGGGCGAGTGGTGGTATTGGGCTTGATGATTATCACGAGTCTTCTCCTCTTTTTCTCTCGTTACTACATTCCGCAGCTATTTAATGCAAATCCAGAGATTATCCATATGTCGGCGGCATTGATTGTCTATTCGATTTTCTTCCAATTGCCAGATGGGTTACAAATTTCGGCAAATGGTATTTTGCGCGGCATGAAGGATACGAAAGTCCCCATGTACTTGGGCATCGCTTCCTATTGGCTCATTGCCTTTCCGCTCTGCTACTATTTGGGCGTTGTGAAACAGCTTGAAGCGCCGGGGGTATGGATGGGGTTAATTGTAGGGCTGACTTTTGCGGCGATCTTCCTCAATACCCGATTATGGATCTTATCAAAACGATTGCCTAAAGATGTTACGCCGAAGTTTGCGTTATAGTTCGGTGGATTGCGTTGTCAGAAAAAATGATAGAATATTGCCATTTATTAGATGGATTGAATGATCGGAGTGGTTATGTCTTTTGAATTTGAAAGAGTATTACAGACGGAGCTTGATACTGCACTATTTGCGCGGACATTTGCGAAGTGGTTGATGCAGGAGAATCCTGCGACCTTCAAGATCTATCTACAGGGAAACTTAGGCGCGGGGAAAACAACCTTTTCCCGCTACTTTATCCAAGGATTTGGGATCACAGGTCCTGTAAAAAGTCCGACTTACACTTTGATTGAGCCTTATGAAGTGGGCGCGTTTCATATTTTGCATGCCGATCTCTATCGCTTAGGTTCGCCGATGGAGATTTTTGACTTAGGGTTACTGGAAGAGCCGGGGATTTGGCTGATTGAGTGGCCAGAAAAAGGTGAGGGTGTATTGCCAGATGCGGATGTTACATTAAAGCTCAATCGAGATGTTGAAACATTAAGGATGCAAGGATCAGCGCAGAATCCCGCGGCGATTACACTGCTTGAAAAGATGATTGCCGAGTATGATGCTTGCATTCAAGAGCGGTCACTCGCAGAAACTGCTCAGTAGAGATGGATCGTTCAGGATCGATATAGCCCGATAACATGCTTGGGATTTGATCTTACGAGGTGCTCATTGCAGAAGATTATATGATCCTTGGTTAATTTATTTCGTAACCGGTGTTAGAATAGATGTCATTAAAACTATATTCTAGCGAGGATGACCCAATGAGCGTAACAAAAGAGACGGTTGAAGGCATTATTAAGCAGCATACGGACTATTTTTTAGGTGTGGATCTTGTCACTGCGGGCTGTGTAAAGTCTGTGGAGATGAATGAAGCGCAAACGCCTGCAATTAAAGTGGGCATTGTGCTCGGCTTTTATGCAAAAGCGCATAGTGAGCATATCAAGGCGTTTTTTGAAAAAGAGATTGCCGAGAAAACAGGGCAATCTGTATCTGTTGCAGTTTCGACAAAAGTTGTTGCGCATAAAGTTCAAGGTCAGCTTCATGCGCTGCCTAATGTGCGTAATATCATCGCCGTAGCTTCTGGTAAGGGCGGTGTGGGTAAATCAACCACCTCTGTCAATCTTGCACTGTCACTTTTAAACGAAGGCGCGAAAGTCGGAATTTTGGATGCCGATATTTACGGACCGAGTTTACCTACGATGTTAAATAGCCATGAAAAGCCAGTATCTGTGGATGGTAAATCGATGGAGCCTGTTTTAACACAAGGCTTACAGACTAACTCGATTGGTTATTTGATCGCAGATCGTGATGCCGCTATTTGGCGAGCGCCGATGGCAGTATCCGCACTTGCGCAGATGCTAAAAGAGACCAATTGGAAAGATCTCGATTACCTGATCGTGGATATGCCACCAGGAACAGGGGATATCCAATTAACGCTTGCACAACAAGTACCCGTTTCCGGCAGTGTGATTGTGACAACGCCGCAAGATATCGCGCTGCTTGATGCTCGTAAAGGGATCACGATGTTTGAGAAAGTCGGGATACCGATCCTCGGGATTGTGGAAAACATGAGCTACCATATCTGCGCAAATTGCGGTCATGAAGAGGCGATCTTTGGGACAGATGGGGGCAAGGCATTAGCAGAGAAAGAGAATATTACCCTCTTAGGGCGTATGCCGCTCGATATCAAAATTCGTGAAGAAGCAGATAGCGGAAAACCCACGGCAACCACAAAAGATAAGCTTGCAGAGTTGTATCGCGAGATTGCGATTAAAACAGCGGCGATTTTGTCACTGCGTGAGCGCGATAAAATGGCGGGCTTCCCAAAAGTGGTTGTGCAGCAATCTCAAGGAAAAGAGTTAAAATAGAGTGTGTTAAAAATCACATTGAAAGTGAAAACTGAATGTGATTTTTGAATGATAAAACAGTGCTGTGCTTTTGTATGAGGCACAGCGGGATAGAGGAAAAAGACGTATGTCCATAAAGGCAGACCATTGGATCCGCGAACAGGCTGAAAAGCACGGCATGATTGAGCCGTTTGAGCCGGGTCAAGTAAGAGAGAATGAGAAGGGTCGCATTATTAGCTACGGAACATCGAGCTATGGCTATGATGTACGTTGTAGTAATGAGTTTAAGATCTTTACGAATATTAATTCAAGCATTGTCGATCCTAAAAACTTTGATGAAAATAGCTTCGTCGATGTTGTGTCAGATGTTTGTATTATTCCGCCAAACTCATTTGCGCTTGCACGTACCGTTGAATATTTTCGTATTCCCCGCAGTGTATTGACGATCTGCCTTGGTAAATCGACCTATGCGCGTTGTGGTATTATTGTGAATGTCACGCCGCTCGAACCTGAATGGGAAGGGCATGTGACTTTAGAGTTTTCGAATACTACGAATTTGCCGGCAAAAATTTATGCCGGAGAAGGCGTTGCGCAAATGCTCTTTTTTGAATCTGATAAAGAGTGTGATATCTCCTATAAAGATCGCGGTGGGAAATATCAGGGGCAAACAGGCGTAACACTGCCCAGAACCTAGTAATACATGGTGATAGAATTAATGCGAAGCTCCCTTAAAGGAGCTTCTCGTTTTTCACGGATCAGCAAGCGGTCTTGCGGAATATTTGAAAGAAAAAGTTTATTTGTCATTCGCATTATTGAGTGAATAGGCGAATGACAAGCAGAGAATAAAGAAGGGAAATATGACAGAAATTGTGATTAAAGATCAAACTCAAATTGAGGGTATTCGTCTTGCGAACCAAGCAGTTGCCAATCTTTTAAAGCGCGTAAAGCCATTTGTCGTCGCAGGCGTTACGACCAAAGAGATCGATGACATGATCCACGGCTGGATGACAGAAGAAGGTCTTATTTCAGGGAGTTTAAACTATGGTCAGCCACCATTTCCAGGGGCGACCTGTATTTCATTAAACCACGTTGTTTGTCATGGTATTCCGAGTGATAAAGCACTGAAAAATGGCGATATCGTTAATATTGATATCTGTCTTGCGAAGGATGGTTTCTTTGGAGATTCAAGCCAGATGTTTTGCATCGGGGAGACATCAATTTTAGCGCAGCGATTAGTGGATGTGACTTATGAGTGCATGATGCTTGGCATTGAAGAAGTAAAGCCAGGCGCGCCATTTAGAAATATCGGCCGCGCTATTGAAAAGCATGCGCATGCGCACAATTACTCCGTAGTACAAGATTTCTGTGGTCATGGTGTTGGCTTAAGTCTTCATGAAGCGCCGCAAGTGCTGCATTATGATTCGCCGATGGTGACGGAAATTATGGAGCCGGGCATGATCTTTACGATTGAGCCCATGATTAATGTCGGGAAGCCGGGCGTAAAAGTTTTAGGGGATGGTTGGACAGCAGTCACGCGTGATAGATCATTAACGGCGCAGTGGGAACATGCGGTTTTAGTGACAGAAGATGGTTATGAGATTTTGAGTCTGCCGACAGAGTAGTTGTGATTTGAAAGCGACGAATGATTAATGACAACATAAGAATCAGAAAGGCGCGCTAGGTAAGACGATCCTAGCGCGTTATGACATTGTGAGCGGCGTCAGCTATATCGATAAAATCGCAATAACTTGTGATAAATCAATATACTATTCTCATAGCCCGTTACAATGGAACGCATGCTAAAAAAGGATAAGCCGCATGACAAAAGAGATGGGTAAACGTATTTTAATTTCAGGCGCGGGGCCAATTGGGCTCTCTTTTGCGTTGGGATTGAAAGATTCACCATTATCAATTGTGGTGGTGGATCAACAGCCACGGCCGACGATTGAATTATTGGCGCAAGATACAAGAATGATCGCGCTCTCCCATCGCTCGGTAAAATTCTTAGAAACGCTCAATATTTGGCAAGTATTAAAACAGTACGCAACGCCGATAGAGAGTGTACATATCTCTGAGAAAGGTTATGCAACTAAAGTTGAGCTGTTTGCGTCTGACCATAATCTACATGATTTTGGCGCGTTAATCCCCCTGGGGCGATTAGTGCTCTGTATGCTTGAAGCGATTGATGCATGTGACAATATTACCTATCTTGATGATACGCGGTTAGTGCATTACGATGTGAATCACATTAATCGCCGGGATATTGCGACGTGTACTTTGCAAACAGGTAGAGAGATGCATACTGAGGATTTTGACTGGGTTATTGCGGCAGAAGGGATGAATTCCCACTTACGAATGCTCTCTGGCATTGAATCATTTCATACGGATTATGGACAAGTTGCGGTGATTGCAAGAGCACGATTTACGGAGCCGCATCACAATATGGCATATGAACGCTTTACCAGTGATGGACCACTTGCATTATTACCCGTCGGCAGTCATGAGATGGCTGTGGTCATGATTGCAGATAGTACAGAAAAAGAGCGCTGGCAAAATGCATCGAATGAAACATTCTCCAATGAAGTGATTTACCGCATAGGTTATGGTCTTGGTGATATTGAAGCGGTGACCGATCGCCATGTGTGGGACTTGACGATGATGGTACCAAAATCGGTATGTAAACCGTGTTTAACGTTAGTGGGTAACAGTGCGCATTCGCTACACCCCATTGCTGGGCAAGGTTTAAATTTAGGATTTAGGGATTGTGAGTTATTACTCCCCTATTTTATGGGCGGTACAATCCCTTCCCTTCATGATTTAGCACGCTATCAGCGTGAAAGACGACATGATGTTGTGAAAGTGGTAGGGGCGACAGACTTTTTAGTGCGCGGCTTTGGGATTGATCTGCCGGGCGCTGCGCAAATTCGAAATATCGCGCTTCGTAGTGTGAATTTCCTGACGCCACTTAAAAAGCGAATTGCGAAATTTGGCATGGGTTATTAGTACGCATTAGGCAATGACACGTATTCGGAAAGCGTTATCGCGAGAATGAAGCATAATGATTTCCCACTGATCGATAGAGAAGGAAGATAAAATGAGTAACCGTTATGACGTAATTATCAATGGCGCCGGGTTAGTGGGCTCAAGCATTGCAATTGGTCTTGCAAAAGCAGGTTTTAAAGTATTAGTCATTGAATTTAATCCGCTTGCAAAACTCTATCCGACAGAAGATTACGGTCTTCGTGTATCGGCATTTACGCCGTCAAGTAAAAAATGGTTAGAGTATGTCGATGCTTGGGATGGCATTATGCATACAGGGCGCATTACCCCTTTTCTACATATGCACGTTTGGGATGAAGGTGGGCGCGGTGAACTCACTTTTGATGCCGAAGGAACAGGCTCTGATGCGCTGGGCTGGATAATGGATAATGAAGCAACACAAGGTATTTTGATCGACCGCGCATTAACGCTTGATCTCATTAAAATTGTGGATAATACCAAGCTAGAATCCTTCACGCGTGAAAATGGCGAAGTGACAGTCACGCTGAGTAATGGCGATGAATATATTTCTGAATTAATTATTGGCGCTGATGGCGGTAGATCATTAGTGCGTGATTGGGCGAATATTCCAACGACGGGTTGGAGCTATGGGCAGAAAACGATTGTAGGGCAAGTCAGACCTGAAAAAAGCCATGAGAATACTTGTTGGCAGCGTTTTTTAGATAATGGTCCTTTAGCACTCCTCCCTTTAAGTGATGGGCGCTGTTCACTCGCGTGGCATACGACTTATGAAGAAGCAGATGCCTTATTAGCGCTGGATGAAGAAGCTTTTTCACAGCGATTGACGGAAGGCTTTGAGGGGCGATTTGGTAAAATAGAAGTAGCAGGGAAACTCGGGGCGTATCCGCTGCGACTGAATCACGCACAAACATATGTGCGGGAAAACTTTGCGCTCGCAGGCGATGCGGCGCACTCTATTCATCCGCTGGCCGGCTTAGGGGTGAATATTGGGTATTTGGATTCTGCCACTTTAGTCGAAGAACTCATTAACGCAAAAAAGGCAGGAATTCCACTGGGTGATTTAACAATGTTAAAACGCTATGAAAAGCGACGAAAAACGCATAATATGTTGATCATGGGGTCGATGGATCTCTTTAAGAGAAGTTCGACAAGCCAATCCCGCCTTGTAAAGGGCATGAGAAACTTAGGATTATCGACCGCCGATAAGCTTCCGTTTGTGAAAAAGAAGCTCGCAAGAATAGCAATGGGGTATTATGGCGATATTCCTAGTTTTGTTAAACCATAGATAAGGATTTTATTGTGTCAGAAACATTAAAGACAGCCCTCGATACATTAGAGCGCAAAATTACAGCGCTCGGAGAAGAGAAGAATCGTTTTGCAAATGCCTTAAAAACATCTGAAGAGCAATATCAATCACTTCAGGTTGATTTTACGAGTTTTAAACAATCAATGGAGCAGGAAAATGCTCGCTTAGCGGCAGATAATGCACTGTTGTCAGAGAAATTAAATAAGTTGATTTCTCGGGTTGAATCAATGAGTCAGAATTTTTAGGAGCTTACAATGTCAGAAACAGTAGTGGTACCTGTAAGAATAGCGAATGAAGAGTTCCCGATTAGTACCCCCAAATCAGAAGAAGATGTATTAAGAGAATCAGCGCTCCGCTTAGACAGAGAGATTGCCAAGCTGCGTGAAAAAGGTAGACTCTCGCTTGAGAAAGCCGCGATTATGGCAGGCATTATTTTAGCGAGTGAGTTAGTCCGTGCAGAAAAAGGGATTGAACTCACAGAATTTAAGCTGAGAGAACAGCTAGTTGAACTTACCAAAAAAGTGGATGAGTTTTAAGCCGTAAAATTGATCGGTATATCCTCTATATCAAGTCTCTAAAAAATTATCAAAAAAGCGTTTCCGAACGCTTTTTTGCTATCGCAGCTTTAATTCCGAGTTGTACTGGTATCTATTTTAAATTTTATGAATGATGATTGCGCTTAAAAGGGCTTCATATCGCGGGACTGTTTGGCGATTAAAATGAGATTAGGGTATGTAGATCACGCCAAAAGACAATATTGCCGGCATTTCCTGCTAAATAATTGCAAATATAGTAAGCCCGATAGATAATTGAGATCAATTTATAGATATATCGATTATGGCAGTATTAATAATAAACTTAATTTCATGAGGAGAAATGTATGGCTTTAAATGAAGAGCTAGCAAAAAATAGTCGTCTTGTCACGGATCTTCCATTATGTGAGGTTCGAATTCAAAATGAGGCGCGTTTCCCTTGGATTCTTTTAGTACCTAAACGTGATGATATTGAAGAAATTATTGATCTCTCGATTGAAGATCAAGAGCAGCTATTAAAAGAGATGGGCATGGCATCGAAAGTGATGCAGGATTGTTTTAATGCGGATAAGTTGAATATTGGTGCGCTGGGAAATATCGTCAGGCAGCTGCATGTTCATGTGATCGCACGTTATGAAACAGATCTTGCATGGCCGAATCCTGTATGGGGCTATTTTGAACTGAGTACACAATACGGTGCAGATGCGCTTGAACGCCGCGTGAAACTGATCAAAGATGCATTTGATAAGCTCGTTTAATTTTAACCCGTAATGATATTAAGGGTATTCACTTTATATGATGAATAAAAACCTATGATGGCAATCATTCAAAAGTTAGAAGCCTGGCTCTGGTCTGAGACAGGTTCTTTTTTGTGGGCAAGACGCTTATTGCAATTGCTCTATCGCATTGCGGTGCAATACAATCAGGCGAACTTTAAAGAGCGCGCGCAAGCTTTAACCTATACGACGATGTTATCGATAGTTCCTTTAATGGCGATCACATTCTCGGTTTTAGCCGGTTTTGGTGTGCATAATGAGCTAGAGCCTCTTATGCTTAAAGGGTTGTCATTTTTAGGGGAAAAAAATGCGAAAGACTTTGCTGGGGTATTGATCGGGTTTGTAGAAAATACCCGCGGCGTTATTCTGGGCGGGGTAGGGCTTTTAGTGCTGCTCTATACCGTGATTAACTTGATGACAACGATTGAGTCGGCATTTAATCGGATATGGCGTGTCAGTAAAGGGCGGAACCTGAAAGAGCAGATTCTTGCCTATGTGGTTGTGATCTTAATTGGTCCTATCTTGGCCTTTATCGCCCTCTCATTTTTATCGAGCTCTATTTTCTTTAAGGTGGGTGGATATGTCACCGATCCCTTACTAAACTTCTTATTGAGCCAAGCCTTTACAATTTTTGTTGTCACGATTGTTATTTGGCTCGGATATATCTTTATTACATTCCGAAAGGTAGATTGGATTCCGGCATTAATCGGGGCGATTTTTGCGGCGAATGCCTGGTATTTTGTGGGTAAGCTCTTTACGCAATTTGTGGTTCTGTCGGGCAAACAATCTCAGATCTATTCTGGATTTGCGAGTGTCGTTCTCTTTATTATGTGGATGTATCTCTCATGGATCATTGTTTTGGTGGGCAATCAAATTGCTTACTATTTACAATTTAGAGACCATATCGCCCATGATGATGATCAAACGGTTAAACCGAGCCAAGTGGAAGTCACGCTCTGTCTTGAGGCAAAAGATATTGATCGTCAAGAGTGGGTTGTGAAGCATGTGAAAAGCCAGTCGATCGATATCTCTACGCCACAAGAGGGTGAAGTAACACCTGAGAGAGCGGGTAGTCTTGAATCTGTGGTAACACTCAATGAGCTGAAAGATGGACCGAAGTTGAATGTCACCAGTAATATCGAAATATCTGAAGCAGAAGATAGTCGCAATATCGTAGAAATAAAAAATAGTCATAAGGATTAGACGTTGTCACAGGAATTAGAACACATAGTAAGCGAGGCGCAGGTATCCCTTGATAAGTTTTGGGAAAAACCATTAGCAGAGTTATCAAAGGCACAGTGGGAAGCACTGTGTGATGGTTGTGGCTTATGCTGTATTAATAAAATTGAAGATGAAGATACCGATGAAGTATTTTTTACAAATGTGGCATGTAATCTTTTAGATCTGAAAACCTGTCAATGTCGGCATTATCCAACAAGGCATGAGTATGTGCCGGAGTGTATAGAGCTTTCGATAGAGGATATTGATCTTTTTGGTTGGTTGCCGCAGACGTGTGCTTATCGCGTAAGACATGAAGGGAAACCTTTACCGAAGTGGCATTACTTGATTTCTGGTAGTCGTGAGTTTGTGCAGGAGCGAAGATTACTGAAGAATGTGAAGCTTATTCATGAAAGACAGATGAAAGTGAATCGTGATTTAGAGGATTACATCGTTGAAGAGTTGAGTGATCTTTAACGTAAGGTGAAGTAAAGCATAGAGAAAGAAGTATGGTTGCACTTTTTCAAGCGCTAGGGCTTAGTATATTGCTTTCAGGATAATTGAAAGTAAGTAGAAAAAACTGAAATACTTTGTAGGCCAAGCGTGATACTGAAGCGTAAACAATAAAAGAGGGAAATAATGACAAATCAATTAACGCATCTTAATGATCAAGGCGAAGCGCATATGGTGGATGTGAGCGATAAAGCCATCACGAAGCGAATCGCAGTTACAACGGGCAAAATTACGATGAATGATGCAGCGTTTAAGGCGCTTGTTGAAGAGAAGGTATCAAAGGGAAATGTGCTCGGTGTTGCGCGGATTGCTGCGATTCAAGCGGCTAAGAGAACAGCAGATTTGATTCCGCTTTGTCATCCGCTACCCCTTACAAAAGTGAACGTGGAATTTGAACTAGTCCCCGACAATAACAGCGTGATCGCAGAAGTTGAAGTGGTGACAAAAGGGGTGACAGGGGTCGAGATGGAAGCTTTAACCGCAACATCAGTTGCGTTACTGACCATTTATGATATGTTAAAGGCAATTGATAAACGAATGATCATCTCCGATATTGCACTCGAAAGTAAGCAGGGTGGAAAAAGCGGTGATTTTGTTCGTTAATAAACGGATTTATTGCAAAAATTTGTGCAATAGATTAATATATCCCTCTTTTATTAGAATTGATGGTGTTCTTTGAATTACTCTACATTAACCATATGGCATGCTATTGATCAACGTCTTATTGTTGAAAATGAGCGTCTCCCAAAAAAACTGTTTCCTCGTTTAGAAGAAGCAGTGGAAGCGATCAATGGTGACATTGTTTTATCCTTCGAGGCAGGTCTCGATGAAAATCAGCATAAGAGCATTACAGGACACGCTTCTGTCAATGTCGATGTTGAGTGTCAGCGCTGTCTTGAACCATTCCCGCTTGATGTGAACGTCGATTTCCGATGGATTCCTGTCAAGAGTGAATATGAAGCAGAGCTTGTTGGAGATGATGCAGATGTCATCGTGATTGAGGATGCGGATATCATTAGCTTCTTATATCATCTTGAAGACGAACTGCTGATGGCTCTGCCGATTATCCCTTATCACGAGGAAAATCAGCCGTGCGAAGGGCGTGAGTTTTTAAAGAATCAGGAGCTGCCAGAAGAAGAGGATAAGAAAAATCCTTTTGCTGTTCTGTCAGATCTATTGGATTAGATAGTAATTTCTATCACTTGAAAGAATATAGTGTAATTAGGAGTAGTTAAAATGGCTGTACAAAAATCGAAGGTAACACGTTCAAAAAGAGGAATGCGTCGTGCGCATGATTTCTTAACTGCACGTCCTGTAAGTATTGATCAAACATCTGGTGAGACGCATTTACGTCATCACGTTACTGCTGACGGTTTCTACCGCGGTCGTAAAGTAATCACTAAAAACGAACAAGTTGTAGATCAAGAATAATCCTAATTTTTATTAGGATCGATAGACAATTATCGAAAAACCTACGCATGATCTTGGTCGAAGATAGCGTAGGTTTTTTATTATTATATTTATAGAAAAGAATTAGGAATCGCCAAAGTGATCGAAAATAATCGGGTGCAAATTAAACTTGCGGTAGACATGATGAGTGGCGACAATGGCGCCCCTGAATTTTTACCTGCAGTCATCAACGCGTTAACTGCACATGATAACCTTTCAATTTTAGCGGTCGGGAAAGAAGAGGTATTAAAACCCCTTCTACTTAATGAGGCTTTTTATAAAGCCGGAAGAATTGAGTTAATCCCAGCGACAGAGGTTGTAGAGATGGATGATGCACCGCAAAGTGCATTACGTAATAAAAAAGATTCATCAATGCGCGTAGCAATTAATTGTGTGAAATCAGGACAAGCAGATGCAGCAATGTCTGCCGGTAATACCGGTGCGCTTCTTGCAACGGCGAAGTTTGTATTGAAAACATTGCCCGGGATTATGCGCCCTGCAATCTGTACGTCAATCCCCTCTTTAAGAGCGCGTGGCTATGTCCATATGCTCGATTTAGGGGCTAATGTAGACGTCTCTCCAGAACATCTCTATCAATTTGCCGTGATGGGATCACTTCTCTCATCAGTTGTCAGTGGTGATCCTGCACCTAAAGTCTCATTAATGAATATTGGCACGGAAGCAATGAAGGGTAATGAGCTTGTTCGGGGAACGGTTCCTTTAATGGAAGGCTCTGACTTAAACTACATTGGCTTTACTGAGCCGGATGGTATTTTCTTCGATGACGTTGATGTCATTGTTTCAGACGGTTTTACCGGAAACATTGCCCTTAAGACGCTGGAGGGAACTGTCAAAATGATGGTGAAGCTGCTTTCTAATTCTTATAAAAAAAATCTCTTCACAAAATGTGCAGCGATTGTATCGATGCCTGTTTTTAAAGATTTGAAACAGGGTATTGACCCACGGAAACATAATGGTGCAAGCCTACTAGGACTTCGCGGAATCGTCGTGAAATCTCATGGGAATGCAGATCGTATCGCTTTTCAAAATGCAATTGAAATTTCTGTTAAGCTTGTAGAACAACAGATTATTGAAAAGATGAGAAAACAATTTGATACTGCGGCGACAGAGCAGTCAGAAGAATAGGTTAGGTAGGATGAATTCTAGAATTATTGGTACAGGGCAATATTTGCCAGAAAATGTCGTTACAAATGAAAAGCTTTCTGAAACAGTTGAAACCAGCCATGACTGGATTGTAGAGCGTACCGGCATCTGCCAACGTCATATTGCGGATGATGATGCAACGACAGCCGGACTTGCCTATGAAGCCGTGGTAGCGGCGCTTGCTGATGCAAATGTCGATGCTGCGGATATTGACTTAATAGTTCTTGCCACCACAACGCCGGATCATACATATCCCTCAACCGCGACACTTGTTCAAGATATGCTAGGTAATAGACATGCCGCATCGTTTGATATTAGTGCGGCGTGCTCTGGTTTTATTTATGCGCTCGCAATTGCGGATAACTTTATTAAAGCAGGATCTGCGAAAAAAGCGGTGGTTGTGGGCTCAGAAATCTATTCTCGAATTTTAGATTGGGATGATCGTACTACCTGTGTGCTTTTCGGAGACGGTGCTGCGGCAGTTGTTTTAGAAGCAACAGAAGAAGAGGGAATTATCTCAACACATCTTCATGCAGATGGTTCTTATAAAGATCTATTATCTGTGAAGAAAAGTGTGATTTCAGGACCGGATGTCTACCCTTTTGTACAGATGAAAGGCAATGAAGTATTCCGTCATGCTGTGACAAAACTGCATGAAATTGTCGATGAAACATTGACGGCTGCAAATTTAACCGGCGATGATATCGATTGGTTAATTCCGCATCAGGCGAATCTTCGTATCATGACTGCAACGGCAAAACGAGCAGGCATGCCGATGGAGAAGATGATAGTGACGGTTGATAAGCATGCCAATACCTCGGCGGCGAGCATTCCTCTAGCGCTTGATGTTGCGCGTAAAGATGGGCGCGTTAAAAAGGGCGATCTCGTCTTAATGGAAGCCTTTGGGGGCGGATTCACTTGGGGTTCAGCGCTTGTTCGCATGTAATCTTTCAATAAGTATTAAATGAATAGAAGACGATTTAGATATTAGATGCATATGCATCGGTGTTTAAATCGTCATATTTTTGTAACTTAAATAATATGCTGCATCGCGGGTAGTGCTTAACTGCTAGATAATGTTATGATTTATAGATAACAATAGCAGTCATGGGCGGAAATGAACTACCAAGACAATAGTAGAGAAAGCATTCGATCGCACTTTCAACTATGTCACCGCGATCACAATTGATCATTATCTTTTAATAAGAGATTTAATAAGAGAGTATTCAAAATGAGTGAAATGAATCGTACATTAGCATTTGTATTTCCGGGCCAAGGTTCTCAGAGTCTTGGCATGATTCAAGATCTATTAGATCATGAAATTGTAAAACAAACATTAGCGGAAGCGGATGAAGCATTAGGTTTTTCGCTATCAGATATTATCAAATCTGGCGATGTGGAAACATTGGGTAAAACTGAAATTACACAACCGGCAATTTTGACGGTAAGCATTGCGCTTTGGCGTGTTTGGTCTGCACAAAATGGTGCGCAGCCCATGTATTTAGCAGGACATAGTCTGGGTGAATATAGTGCGATGGTTGCGGCGGGCGTTTTAGCATTTAAAGATGCTGTGAAGTTAGTACATGATCGCGGCACATTTATGCAAGAAGCGGTACCTGCAGGTACGGGCGCAATGGCGGCTATTTTGGGTTTAGATGATGCGGACGTGATTGCTCTGTGTCAGGATTCACAAGCTGCCGGCATTGTTGCGGCGGTGAATTTTAACTCACAAGGTCAGGTCGTGATTGCTGGAGAAAAAGCAGCAGTAGAAGCGGCATGTGCTTTGGCAAAAGAGCGCGGCGCAAAACGTGCATTGATGCTCCCTGTTTCAGTGCCTTCTCATTGTATATTGATGAAGCCTGCAGCGGATAGATTAGCAGTCGAGCTAGATAATATGCTGCTTTCAACCCCGAGCTTAGTGGTGATTCATAACGTTGATGTGATGCCGCATACAGATACGACAGAGATTAAAGACGTATTGGTGAGCCAATTATATGAGCCCGTTCGTTGGACAGAAACCATTGAATACTTAGCACGTGAAGGCGTGACCACGATAGTAGAATGTGGTCCTGGAAAAGTTTTAACGGGCCTGATTCGCCGTATTGATAAATCGCTCGTGACTTATAATATTTTAGATGGGGCAACACTTGAAACAGTTATCACCGAAATCTAGTCCCATTCCTCAAGCACTATTAGGGATCTGTTCGGTTCTTTTTATCGGCGCATTTCTCTTTTTTGAATATGATCTTGTTTTTGCCACGAAAGTATTAGTCGCAAGCTCTGCGGTGGCGCTCGTCATTCTTGCACTTTTTTTCCGCCAACAAACAAAACGCAAGGATTGGTTGATTTTAGCAGCGACGCTTATTTTTGGATCGATGACGGCTTTCTCGAATGATGCTGTCTTTATTCAATGGCGAACAACAATTGTGAATATTCTGATAGCGATTGGCTTAATTGGCATGTTTTACTTAAAGAAGTCGCCGGTGCAGATGATGTTTGAAAAGCCCTTAGAGATTGAATTGCCGGCAAAAGAGTGGCTTCGAACAAATCTCTGGTGGGCACTTTTTATGTTTGTGATGGCCGGTTTAAATGCGGTATTAATCTTGATCGGAGTGTCGGAAAAAGAGTGGATGACCTTTAAAATGATCATCAATCCCGCGATTACATTTATCATGGCGATCGCTTTAATGGTGTATCTCGTGAAGAAGAGTAAAGCACTTAAAGCAGAGAAAGATTTGTAACAATCATAGAAAATGCGAGAGGCAAGAGACAGCTTCTCGCATTGTTTTTATAGGGTGATTTTCTCCTGGGGTGTAACGTCTTGAAGCGAGTAGGCTTTTCGAGAATAGTAAAACTAGAGATTGCATTGCCGACAAATTAATATAGGCTGTTAATGTATTAAACGAAACTTTAACTAAGATTGTAAAAAAGATGAATAACCAACCAAGATTAGATAAAATTAGAGAATTATTAGAAGCGGCACTATCACCAACATCCCTAGAGATTATTGATGATAGCCACTTACATGCAGGGCACGCAGGTGCGAGAGGTGGCGCGGGTCACTTCACTGTCAAGATAGATTCACCACTCTTTGCGGGATTATCAATGATAAAACAACACCGCTTAGTGTATAAAGCATTAGATACGATGATGGATAGTGATATCCATGCCTTGAGTATCCAAGTAATGACTCAACAACCGAGATAAGGGAAGAGTAACAATGAAAAAATTATTCAAAACAGCAATGTTAACAGCAGCAATCATGGGTGCTTTCTCACCTGTAATGGCACAAGATAGCGCAGCACCAGTCGTCGCTGAACAAGCAGAAGCTGTTTACGTGTTCCAAGACCCTGTTGCAAAGATCAATGGTAAAGATATTTCGAAAGCAGAATTTGATAACTTTCTTTTGCTCTCGCAAGGCGTAGAAGTTGATGAAGTTGCAAATGCCGCGCTTGCAGAGCAACTCGTAACCCTTTTAGGCACACAAGAAGCGTTAGCTGCAGAAGCGAAAACACGTGGCCTTGATAAAGATGCGGATTATCAGCTAAAAGTAAAATTGATTAGCGATCTCTTCTTATCAGATATGTTGTTCCAAGATATGCTCGCGAAAGGCGAGATTTCAGATGCGGATTTACAAAAACAGTATGAAGCGGCAGTCGGTCAACTTGAAAAAAATGAATATCAAGCATCGCATATCTTAGTTGAAACAGCTGAAGAAGCGCAAGCAATCATCGATTCAATTAATAAAGGGGATACTACATTTGCCGAAGCTGCTAAAGAGAAATCTCTTGATACAGCCACTGCCCAGCGTGATGGCGCAATTGGCGGTTGGTTCAGACTTTCAATGATGGACCCAAGTTTTGGGGAAGCATTGGCAGGTATGGAAAAAGGTAAAATGAGTGCAGCGCCTGTACAATCACAATTTGGTCATCATGTTATTGTATTTGATGATGTGCGTCCTGTAGATGTGAAGCCATTTGCAGAGTTAGATGCAGAAACAAAAGCGCAGTTAGCACAACCTGTATTCCAACAACATGTAGAGAAAGTACAAGAAGGTCTTAAAGTAGAACTTCCTGCAGCAATCCCTGCACAAGCAGATGAGAAAAAATAATTTCTCTATCTGACATTGAAATAGCATGTCTACACTGATTAAAATAGTGTAGGTACTTTTTCTAGCCTGATCCTTTCAATATAAGGAATCAGGTTTTTTTATTCATTAGGATCCATTAATGGTTTATTTTATAGATTTTATTCTATTCTTAGCAAAAACAGCGACAATTATTTTGGCATTTATTGTTGCACTTCTTTTCTTAGTCTCGCTGCGTTCAGGTAATCAACAGTCGGGCGGGAAAATTGAATTTAAAGATATTGGTGATCGCTTTGATCAGATCAAGGAAGGTTTTTTAGAGTTTAAAAATGGTGATGCAGATGAAAAATCAGCAGATACTCAAGATGACGCTACCAAAAAGACAAGTGCGCAAGAATCGATAAAAACGATATCAGATCAAGATGCTGATTCTACGCTTTTAAACAGCGAAGAGAGTGCAGCTGATAAGGATAATCGTAATACGACAGACTGTAAACAAGCATTCGCAGCAGAGGATGGTACTTTAGAATCAAAGCCGCTTACTGCGACTAAAGATGACGCCGCTTCAGAATCTCTCTGGAAAAAAGCTGTCAATTGTGTCTTGTTTTGGAAAAAAGATGCTGAAGATACGCCGGCAGAGAAAGAGAAGACGCTCTATGTGCTCGAGTTCGATGGTGATGTCCATGCGGAAGAGGTTAAAAACTTACGTGAAGAAGTCTCAGCGCTCTTGCATATTGCTGAAAAAGGGGATGAGGTGCTGTTAAAGCTCACGAGCCCGGGTGGTGCTGTGAATAGTTATGGCTTGGCGGCATCCCAATTAGTGCGTATTCGTGAGAAAGGTATTCCTTTAACAGTTGCTGTCGATGAAGTGGCGGCAAGTGGTGGGTATCTCATGGCATGTGTTGCCAATAAAATTGTCGCAGCACCTTTTGCAATCGTGGGCTCTATTGGCGTTGTTGCAGAAATGCCCAACTTTCATAAAGTACTTGAAAAATACAATATCGATTATGAGCAATTTACAGCAGGTGAATATAAGCGCACGGTATCGATGTTTGGTGAAAATACAGAGTCTGCAAAAGAGAAGTTTAAAGAAGAGCTCACAGAAATTCATGATGTGTTTAAAGATTTTGTCCTCGAATATCGTCCTGAGCTGGATGTTGAGCTAATTGCGACGGGTGAATACTGGTTGGCGGTAAAGGCGATTAAGCTCGGATTAGTCGATGAGCTTAAAACGAGTGATTCGTTCATCCTCGAAGCGATCGAAGAGAAGAATGTCTACTCGATTACCTATATTGAGAAGACAACAGTACGACAAGGTATTTCAAGATTCCTCACGCGTATTATGAAACGCATTCCTTTTTAAGCGATTGCAATAGCATCAAGATACTGCGAAACAATAGAAAGCCGGACTGATCAGTTCGGCTTTTTCGCATTAATTTTATGTACTGTTTGTAGATCTCAAAGGATTGATTAGCATTCTATACCGAGCGCGAGAAAGGGGAATATTGGCGTGGGAAATGATAAACTGTACTGAGTATACTCTTGAGAAATAGTGACCTATTATGATACGAACAGGATTAGAGAAACATGCAAACTAAGTGCTTAGAGGTGATTGTTGAGGTGGCATTGCCATGCCCTTTGCATAAAACTTTTGAGTACCTGGCGAAGGGGGCGAATATTCAGCCCGGCATGCGCGTCTCTACTGACTTTGCACGTCGAAAAATGATTGGCGTGATTACAGCCGTTAAAGATGAGAGCGAGTACCCCCGGGGAAAACTGAAAGCTGTACATGCTGTTTTAGATGAATCGCCGCTGTTATCAGGATCTCTATTAGCGCTAGCAGTATGGATAGCCCATTATTATCACGCGCCAATCGGAGAGGTATTTCAACTTTTTCTGCCCACAAAGTTACGACAAGGGCATCCATTATTTGAAGCGGGCACCCTCTATACGCTGACAGAGGATGGTTTGGCATGGTATCAATCTGATCAAAACCGGGCATCGAGAGCGAAGATTGCAATTTTAGAATCTATGCCACTGGGGCAAGCTGTTTCTGAGCAAGCATTGATGGTGCAATGCCCTAATTTTAAAAATCATCGTAAAGCTTTAATGGATGCAGCGTTAATCGTATCCACGCAGCATTTAGATGATCAGCCTTCAGTGCCGCAACTACCGATCAAAGAACTCCCATTAGTTTTAACGCAAGCGCAGCAATCTATCGTTGATGATATTACGGGGCGTTCGCAGGGGATCTCCTTTATTGAGGGGGTAACGGGTTCTGGGAAAACGGCTGTATACACGGAGATCGCACGAAGTTATTTAAATAAAGGACTACAAGTATTGATGCTTGTGCCTGAAATAGGTTTAACACCACAGTTTGTCGGGCGAATTCATAAAGCTTTGGGCGTGCGAATCGCCGTTATTCATTCGCAAATTACTGACAATGAACGCTTAAAAGCATGGCGAGATGCGATGCTAGGGCGCGTAGATCTGATTATTGGGACGCGCTCGGCGCTCTTTACGCCCTTTGCAAGGCTGGGGCTCATGATCATTGATGAGGCGCATGATGGCTCTTATATTCAGCGAGATGGCGTGCGTTATTCTGCGCATAATAGTGCGATTAAACGCGCAGATCTCGAGAATATCCCTCTGATTTTAGGTAGTGCCACCCCGACTTATGAAAGCGTGCGTAATATTAAAGAGGGACGTTACGCGCATTATCAATTACCGGCAAGGGTAAGCGGGGCAATGCCTGAATGGGAAATTATCGATCTGAATGAAGAGAAAGCCTATGATGGCGTTTCGACAAAAGTATTAGATGATATTGAAGCCACTATTTCTCGTAACGAGCAAGTACTTATCTTTTTAAATCGACGGGGATTTTCGCCTGTGATTACCTGCCTTGATTGCGGCACGATGCTTGAGTGTGATCATTGTAGTAGTTATCTGAATTACCATAAGACAACCGGAAAATTACATTGTCACCATTGCGCGACGAAATATCCCTATCCTGAAGTATGCCGCGCTTGTGCGGGGACAAGCTTTAAAGAGCTCGGCGCTGGGACCCAAAAGATTGAAAAGATTTTAGCAGATGCATTTCCAGTCGCAAAAGTACTGCGTTTTGATCGTGATAATGTCAAAAATAGCCGAGATTTAGAATCGCATTTGGCCATTATTGGCGAGAATGAAGCGGATATTATCATTGGTACACAGATGTTGGCAAAAGGGCATGATTTCCCGAATATCACATTGGTCGTATTGCTCAATAGTGATGGACTCTTTTTTGCCAATGACTTTAGAGCCGATGAAAAGATGGCACAGCTCTTAATGCAAGTTTCAGGGCGAGCAGGGCGTGGCGAGAAAAAGGGGAAAGTATTGGTACAGACGATGTTCCCTGATAATGCACTGTTTCATGAGTTACCAAAAATTGGGTATCATGCTTATGCAGAAAAAGCATTGGAAGTGAGAGAGATCTTGGCTTTACCGCCCTATTCAAATCAGATCTTGGTACAAGTAGAAGCACGAAGTGAAGTCGACGCAACCCACTATTTAGAGGGGATTTTAGGGCTACTGCCTAAAGCTTCAGATGTTGAAATTACGCCAGTGACGCCCAATAACTTAAAACGCCGGCAAGGATTTTATCGCGTCCATGCGATATTACAATCAGAGTCCCGTGGGGCACTGCATAGAGCGGCTTACCAATTACGAATGATTTTTGATGCCAATATTCGTGCCGGTATTCGGCTTTTAATCGAGGTCGATCCTTTAGACTTTAGCTGATTTTAAGTCTTGTAGGACAGACTTGAAATCACCATTATTGCGCCGGCATGTGAGCTTGAATAAATTGTACTAATTCTTCATTTTTCCAAAGAATCGCTTCTGTGTGAGACGCGCCTTCAACTAAGAGAAAGTGAATGTGCTGAGAGTCTAATATCTTGAGGTTTTCAACTAACTGCGCCGTCACCACTGCCGGCACATTTGTATCTTCTGTACCTTGAATAATTAAAACCGGCTTGTCGAGCTTTTGAGTGCCGGGTTGGTTTTTTGCAAAGAACTCAAGCAGAACGGGATGTGATTGAAACGCCTCAATATCAATACCGGGATAATCCATCATGGATTGATCAGGATAGTTTTGCATGAATTGAATCAAATCTTGTTGGAACAGGTCGCGAATGCCGTGCAAACAGATACCATCTTCACCATTGGTACCTTCAGCACTTTGTGCAAAGCCTCTGGCATTAGGATAGAACAGGCTTAAGTAATCAAAGTCCGGTTTTTCGGCCTTAATACCCACGCCGACAAGTGCGCCATACGCAAGGATTGTCGCAAAGGAGCGCACAGCATTTCGTTCTTCAAGGGGGATATGACTTTCAGCTTCAAATTGATTGAGCGCTGTTAATTGGGAGGGCATGATATCTCGCACTATTTCTAATAGACCCGAAGCTGGCGCGCCTGCTACAGCGCCTTTAAAGTGCGTATCATAATTTGCATATTCTGCAGTGCCTAAAGATGCTTGCCCCCCTTGAGATTGGCCGACGACCATCCATGACCCTTCAAATTCCGAAGGAGATGCTGTTTTAAGTGCAACAACGCCATAGATCGCAGACAATGCCTCACTTTCTAGATGCAGATAAGGATGTATCCCGGGAGTTCCTAATCCTTCATAATCCGGTGCTAAAATCACATATCCTTTTTGCAGGAGTGCATCCGCGGCTACTTGGAAATTGGTATTGATAGGATTATTACTCGGCGCACAGGCATCCCCAACGCCGACTGTGCCATGTGTCCAAACAACAATACGCCAGCCATCGATAGGTTTGGGGGTTTTAGGGTAAAAGACCAGCGCTGTCGCTGCCTGAAGTTTGCCGGAGAGATAAGGCATTTGATAAGTCATAACCTTAATTGTTTGTGCCGTGTCTAGCGTGCCAAGTAGATAGGGCTGGGTTGTGATATCTAGATTGGCAGATTCTGCTGCTTGAAAATGGTCAAAAACAGGGGCTTTAAATTGTGACATTGATCTACACTCCTAATCTTTATGATCGATAATAAGGGGATGCTTAAAATAGAGATGTGGATTGATATTCGATATTTAACGGGTTGTTAATCGGTATTAAAATCACTATTGGATAATTGAGTATATATTCGAATCTTTTATAAGACTATTATTTCTGTGAAGGAGGTAGGTGAAAATATAGTGAAGATATAGAGGAGACATTTTTAGAGGGGAGCTATTAGCGAGGAGTAATATTTTTGAATCCTCAAAACGTCTAGTTTTGAGCAAAATATACGCATGTTTTGCATAAGCATAAGTCGCAAATCTACTCAAAGAGAATGGAAAAATGTATCGGGTTTATTTGACAGAAATGTCAAAAATGATAGAAAAACGTATATTTTGGAAATATTGTCTTAAAAAGAGAAAATGACCATCAATAATTATCAAAAAAATAATAAATAGATCGATAACTTGTTAAATTTTAAGCAAAAAAAAGCCGAGATCTAAAAGTCTCGGCAAAATAACCACCAAAGGAGGATATGGAGGAGAACGTCTGATTGCTCAAACGTCACGCATATAGTAGTGCTTTTAAGGTGACTTGTCAACTATTTATCTCACATAAAAGATATGTTTTGTCTTTGAGTCAGCCTTTACCATTTATTTTGAATCGTGTTTCAATATTGAGGGGAATTATTTGACGATAATATTATTTTGCAAGATCGCATTCAGGAAGATGGTCATTAATAAATCCCGCGGCTTGTAGAAAAGCGTAAGCAGTCGTACTCCCTACAAACTTAAATCCATAACGTTTCAATTCTTGAGAAATCTCATCCGAAAGGGGGGAGGTTGCAGGGGATATTTCATCATCTTGATAGCGATTAATAATAGGGCTGCCCCCGACTTTATCCCAAAAATATTGATGAAAAGAGCCTTTTTCAGCGATAAAACGGAGATATGTTTGAGCATTATGAACCATCGCTTTCACTTTTAAACGATTACGGATGATCCCTTCATCAAGTATTAACGCCTCGATGTCTTGTTCTGTCATTGCGGCGATTTTAGAGGCATCGAACTGATGATATGCTCGGCGGTAACCCTCTCGCTTAGAGAGAACTGTCCACCAAGAGAGCCCTGCATGTTGGGTCTCGAGCATAAAGAGTTCAAATAGCTCGGCTTCAGACTTATTCGGGTTCCCCCATTCATGATCGTGGTAATGCTTATAAAGCGGCTGATTACCGCACCAGCGACAACGCTGAATCTCTTTTTGATCTTCCATTTTGAAATAACTCCTTATGCGATAGTATCGACTATATTACTGATATTTCGGGGAGAGGGATATTTGAATTTTTCAGAAACAAACTGTGTCGCTTAAATCCCTTATTTTTATGGTAGCGCCTTTTAAGGTTTTTTATGGATTTTAATGTCATGCTTCCCGCTAAAACATCTAAAGTTCATTTTTAAGGTTATTGGGAAGTAGATTGATATCCTCTATCTAAGGCCCTAAAAGCGAGGCTCTCGGTAATATGCCTGCTATTGATATGTTCACTTAGTTCAAGATCGGCGATCGTTCTGGCGACGCGTAAAATACGGTGGTAGCTTCTAGGGGAAAAGTTGAGTCTCTTTTGCGCCATTTCTAAGAGCTTGGTCTCCGCTTCCCCTAATGCACAATCTTCCTCAATTTCCCGGACGCTTAAATTGGCATTAATCTTCCCCCGCCTTTGCATCTGCATCGTGCGCGCCTGATCGACGCGTTCCCGGATGCGGGCTGATTTCTCACCCACGGCCGTACTTTGCAGCTCCTCTGTGGAAATGCGAGGTACTTCCACATGAAGATCAATCCGATCGAGCATGGGCCCCGATACGCGACCGCGATAGCGTGAAATTGCGAAATCACTACAGGTGCATTCATGGATAGGATCACCAAAATACCCACAAGGGCAGGGGTTCATTGCCGATAGCAGCTGGAATTTTGCCGGAAACTCCACTTGCTGCATCGCTCTTGAAACATGAATAACACCTGACTCTAGCGGCTCACGCAGTACTTCTAAGACACTGCGCTTAAATTCGGGTAACTCATCTAAAAAGAGTACGCCATGATGTGCAAGGGAGATTTCCCCCGGTTTCGGATAAGAACCCCCACCGACAAGCGCGACCGAAGATGCAGAGTGGTGTGGCGTTCTATAAGGACGGATACCAAATTGTTCCGCCCGAAAGCCTTGCCGACTAATAGATGCAATCATTGCGCTTTCGATGGCCTCATCACGGGTCATTTTTGGCATTATGGTAATAAAGCGCGAAGCGAGCATTGTTTTTCCAGTGCCGGGGGGGCCGATAAGGAGAAGATTATGACCGCCGGCAGCCGCAATTTCTAGCGCTCTTTTGGCAAAGAACTGCCCTTTTACTTCAGAGAAATCATGGAGAGTCTCATTTTGTGTGACGGTGATCTCAGGCGGCTCGGAGAGTTGCCGTTTTCCATCGATAAATTCGACGACTTCACGGAGATTATCTGCCATTAAAAATTGCGCATAGTGTAAAAAACCGATCTCTTCCGCCCCTGTTTTCGGGACGATTAATATGCCCTGACTCTTCATGACTTGAATCGCGGTGGGAAGGAGTCCCGTAATGGGTCTTAACTCTCCTGTGAGCGCAAGCTCACCAATAAATTCATAGGCTTTTGGGTCTTTTTCGATCTGACCAGATGCTTCTAACACACCGAGTGCAATAGGCAGGTCATACCGACCGCCCTCCTTTGGAAGATCTGCAGGTGAGAGATTAATTGTGATTTTGCGATTCGGAAATTCAAACCCTGAGTTAACAATGGCGGCAATGACGCGATCCTTACTCTCTTTAACCGCTGTTTCCGGCATGCCAACAATGGTAAATGCCGGCAGACCATTGCTAATATGAACTTCAACTCGGACTTCAGGGGCATGAAGTGCATTGACTGCGCGCGTATAGATGACAGAAACCATTCTACTACCTCATTAATAGATTACAAATGCTATAAGGATAGGAAAAACAACGGTGTTTCGGGTGATGTATTGAAATTCGATCGCAGAAAAAACGGCCGCTGATATCAGGGCCGTTGCATTGAATGAATTCTTATAGGGTTTATGGATCTGACATAGACTTGAATTAACGCTTTTTCTGATTACGACCCGGCTGATCAAAACGTTTTCGGGCGTGTTCCTTTTTCCCTCTTGCCGGTCTTTCAGATCGATCAGAAGCACTTCGTAAACCTTTAATCAGCGGCTTTTTAGGACTTGTAGTATTTGCCGCGCTCGGTTTTGCTTTGGTTGATTTAGCGCGGGATCTTCGTGCCGGCTTTGTAGGTTGCCCCTCTGATGATGATTTTTCAATGGCTGCAAAGAGTGTCGTGAGCTCATCATCCGTTAAATCCCGCCATTCGCCGACCGGAAGGTTGTCGAGTTTTACATTCATAATCCGAATGCGCTCAAGGCGCGTAACGGTATATCCAAAGTGTTCTGTCATACGGCGGATCTGGCGATTTAAACCTTGAACTAAAATAATACGAAAGACAAATGACGATTCTTGCGTGACTTCACACTTTTTAGTTGTGGTGCCGAGAATAGGCACACCTTTACCCATACCTTCAATAAACGCATCTGTAATGGGCTTATCAACAGTCACGATATACTCTTTTTGATGATCGTTGCCGGCGCGGAGAATTTTATTCACGAGGTCGCCGTTATTGGTCAGGAAAATCATTCCTTGAGAATCTTTATCTAAGCGCCCAATCGGGAAGATGCGTTTACTATGATTCACGAATTTGACGATATTATCTCTTTCGCTGCTTTCTGTTGTGCTGACAATGCCAACGGGTTTATTGAGCGCGATTAAGACTAAGTCATCTTCTTCCCTCGGCTCAATTAATCTACCGTTCACCATTACAGTATCAGAGGGACGAACACGATCGCCAATTTCTGCACGTTTGCCATTGACGACAACAAAGCCACGTTCAATGTAGCTATCGGCTTCACGTCGTGAGCAGATACCGCTGTCACTGATATATTTATTAAGGCGTATTGTTGAAAAAGACATCAGGAACCTCATTTGTAAATGAGCGAGATATCGATGAGTGATATTTCGCTATGGACAATCGACTCTATTACCTTACCCATACAGATCACTATAAGTCTCAACTTAAAGAGAAAACCCGCTGGTAGAATCAGCGAAATCAGTAGAGGCGTATAAGCATATCGATTGTGAGATGAATAATTAGAATATGGTGTATTGAGGCATTGAGCATGAGCCCCGAAATTTTCGGGTGCTTCAATGGACCTAAATACATATTGGCAGACAATATAACATATCAAGGCCGTGTTCATCATGGTTTGGTGGTGAATAGTGATGGAAAAGGATTCTTTTGGGGAAATGGAGAAATGACGGATTAGCATTTTGATTTTGAATAATAGGGCAACTTAAAGCATAAATTTCATGTTAAGATAACGGTATTTTATATCTGTTCACTTTAAGTTGATTTATTGTCATAAAAACAAAGGATTTAACTATGGGATTTTTAAAAGGTAAACGCGCACTCATCGTCGGTCTTGCATCGAATCGTTCTATTGCTTGGGGAATTGCTAAAGCAATGCGTGAACAAGGTGCGGACCTTGCATTTAGTTTTCAGGGCGATCGTTTAGAAGAGCGCGTGCGTAAGATGGCCGCGGAACTGGACTCTGAGATCGTATTTCCGTGTGATGTATCGAGTGACGCGGAAATTGAGGGCTTGATCGAATCATTAAATGGCGTTTGGACAGACGGTTTTGATATCGTGATCCATTCTGTGGGTTTTGCACCGAGAGAAGCATTGGAAGGGGATTACCTCAATTCTGTCACACGTGAGAATTTCCAAGTTGCACATGATATCTCCTCATACAGCTTTGCAGCACTTGCAAAAGCGGCGCGTCCATATCTTCGACCAGGCGCTTCACTCTTAACACTGACATACCTTGCAAGCGAGCGCTCAGTACAGAACTATAATGTCATGGGTCTTGCCAAAGCATCATTAGAAGCAAACGTGCGTTATATGGCATTTGCACTTGGTAAAGAAGGCATTCGTGTGAATGGTATTTCAGCGGGGCCTATTCGTACATTGGCAGCTTCCGGGATTGCAGATTTCAAGAGCATGTTAACGGCATTTGAAGCAGCTGCACCGATTGGCCGCTGCGTGACGATTGAAGAAGTGGGTAATACCGCCGCATTCTTATCTTCTGATTTAGCATCGGGCATTACGGGTGAAATCACTTTTGTAGATGGTGGTTTTAACACAGTAATGGGCGGTATGTAATTGAAAGAGAGTAGAGTTTTCGCCTTTGATTTTCATAAGTGAGATTGGAAACGGCTCTATTGAAAGCAGATAAAGAAGCTCGAAAATCGCATCTATTTAGGGTGCGATTTTTTTGTGCGATAATAGTCCGCAATATTGGCTATGTCGTATTTTAAATTTATCTGAAATTGTTATCTAAGATTGAATAGAGAAGGCGGCGTGAAGCCAATAACAATAATCCTAATGTCTGATTATCATTGAAACCGTATGAGGGAAGAGAAGCGTGTTATATCCATTTGAGATCACGAAGAAAGGTGCCAAAGTCCCCTTTAAATTGCCAGAAGCGGTCGCTTCTCAGCTCGGTGATACCTTTTTGCCGGATGAAAGCCGTTTTGTATGGGATGGAAAAAGCTTTTACTGGCATGATCTGGAAGCGGGACATTTGGAGATCGATTTTTTCTCTAAGAAAATGCGCTATAGAATGCAGCATATTAATAAGGCACAAGAGCCATTATTACGGGCATTAGGCTGGAAAAGTACAGAGCGAAAGCATGTATTAGATATGACAGCAGGTTTAGGGAGAGATTCCTGTTTACTCTTTTTTGCGGGCTTTGATGTCACGATGTTTGAGCGTGGGGAAGTGCTTCAATTACTGCTTTTAAATGCTTTAAGTGAGTTACCGGTTAATGATTTTTCACAATCTCTTCATTTAATGAGAGAGGATTCGATTCATTATCTTGAGCGTATGAAACAAGTCGATTTCGCAGAACCGAACGAAGCGCCGATTGCCGATGCGATTTATATCGACCCGATGTATCCTGAGCGGAAAAAATCTGCCCTTGTAAAAAAGGAGCTGCGTATTATTCGTAATCTTGTCGGGGCAGATTTTGATAGTGAGCAGTTATTAACGCGCGCAATTGAAAGTGGGGTACCGCGAGTTGTGGTGAAAAGGCCAAAGGGCTCTGATTATGTTGCAGATAGAGTACCGAGCCACTCTGTTGAATCACCCAATACCCGTTATGATGTATATTTAACGATCACGGGATCAACGATTTCCGCTATTGAGTAACGTACTCGGATCAGCTATCCTATTTTCTCTTTCATTTTTTGATGTTTGCATAAAGGACCTTACCACAATGAGTTTAGATAATAATATGGCTGAATCTGATCGCCTCCAAGCGATAAATCTTCGAAATAAGCAGGTTCAAAGAGCACATATTTTTGATACTTCATTAGTGGCGGCAGAGTTAGATGCAGCAACGGAGAAGCTCGCTAATTTAGGCGTTGCTGTGAGTATTTTTGGCTCAGCGAGATTGCCGGAAACTAGCCCCGCTTATCAAAGTGCTTTTAATATCGCTAAAGCCCTATCTGAAAAAGGGGTATCGATCATCACGGGGGGCGGACCTGGGGCGATGGTTGCAGCCAATAAGGGCTGTAGAGAAGGGCAGTTTGGTGTTTCGGTGGGATTAAATATTAAACTTCCAAGAGAGCAGAATCCCAATCCTTATCAAGATATATCACTCTCTTTTGATCATTTTTTAACGCGAAAAACGATCTTTATGGCATATTCCGAAGCCTTTATCTGTGTTCCGGGGGGATTTGGCACTCTAGATGAGCTCATAGAAGTCTTAACTTTAATGCAAACCCAGAAAATGGCCATTAAACCGATCGTCTTAGTCAATCGTGAGTTTTGGGCGCCATTAATGGATTGGTTTAAATCTGAGTTTTTAAAGCATGAAATGATTGTAGAATCAGATCTCAAGAAGTTTACAATTGTCGATACTGTGGATGAAGTCTTAGCAGTATTGAGTCCTTGTTGTGGCTTATCTGTGACTGAATAGGTGCCATCAAAAGTAGATGGCAACTGCTAGCGCACTACCAGAAAAAATAGAGATAAAAAAGCCACCCGTTTGAATAACGGATGGCTTTGAAATCGACGAAAGATATTACTATCTTACTGGGCTTTATGCAAAATTTGCTGCACGAGTAATTCAATTTTTTCTTGTGGGATATGAAGGTTTGGCGCCATTGGAATCGGCCCCCAAACACCTGAACCACCATTTTTTACTTTTTCAATGAGGTAAACTTCAGCCCCGTCATCATTTTGATATTTCTCATACACTTCATCATAGCTTGGGCCAATGAGTTTAGAATCTTGGCGGTGACATGCGAAGCATCCTGACGCAGTTGCTAAGTCTGGATCTACTTGTGCTAATGAAGGTGCTGAAAGTGCTGCGAATGACGCTGCAATGAGAAGTATTTTTTTCATACGGTTTTCCTTTTGAACGAATACTTAATTGGTTTATTTGGCTGCCTTCGTATAAATCGCTTCTGCTCTTGGCGCTTAACTCTCAACAGCATTTTTTGTATAACTACATTATAACATTAATTATTTTAGAGAATAGAGCGATCCGTTTATAAGCGATGTATCTGCGATATTCTTATCTATGGTTTTATCTTAACAGATTTCAAAGAGAACATTCTTGATATGACTCTATATTTGGGTAGATAGGTAGTCATTACGGCTTAAAAATCTAAAAAGGATGAATACTGCTGGCGCGGGATATATAAAAGAATGCAAGCATTTGAACCAGCAATGTATCAGCCTATATAGTAGGATATAAAAATCCCCCAAAAGTAGTGATTCACTTATGGGGTGCTTATTATTCATGGCTCATTGGCAATATTGAGGAAATCTTAAAAACTATTTCTCTTTTTTAGGCGTAACCCAATTTTCAACATGAATGGCCTCTAAGCGATTGCGTACAAGGGTATTATCTTTGACATCTTTAGGAACGATTGAACCTGCGGCAGTTGCTGCGTGATTGCCGATTGTGACGGGCGCAATGAGTGAGCTGTTAGAGCCAATAAAAGCATGATCACCGATAACGGTTTTGAATTTATTCGCGCCATCATAATTACAGGTAATAACGCCGGCACCAATATTGCTTTCAACACCAATTGTTGCATCGCCTAAATAAGAGAGGTGCGATGCTTTTGCGCCATCAGCGAATGTACTGTTTTTTGTTTCCACAAAGTTACCAATACGCGTGTTATCACCGAGCTTAGTATTTTCGCGAATACGTGCAAACGGGCCAATGTCGGCATTTTTACCGATGACAGCTTTTTCAACGACTGAGTAGGGGTGAATTGTTGTATTGTCATCAATCACGACATCTTTTAAGACAGAGCCGGTACGGATTGTCACATTTTTACCAAGCACAATATTTCCCTCTAAGATGACATTCGCTTCAATGTGGCAATCTAAATCATTCTGTACTTTTCCACGAATCGTTAAAGAATCAGGGTTGTCGATAGTCACGCCATTGAGCATGAGTTGCTTTGCCATCTCTTTTTGATAGTAGCGTTCAAGCGTTGCAAGCTGAATACGATCGTTCACACCTTGAATGAGTGCCGGCACTTCGTTGAAAGTGTGGATGGTAATCTCATTAGCAACGGCAAGCTTGGCAATATCAGTGAGATAATACTCTTCTTGCTGATTATGATTGTCAATTTGTGGGAGCGCTTCAGAGAGAAAGTTTTGGCATACTGCGAAGATACCCGTATTGATTTCATGAATCTGTTTTTCCATCTCATTGGCATCTTTTTCTTCGATTATTGCCACCATGTGATGGTTATGATCACGAATAATGCGGCCATATCCTGTTGGGTTTTCGACCGTCGAAATGAGCCAATTAAGACGGGTTTTTTCCGCATTTTTCACCAGCTCTTCGAGAGTATTTGCATCAATGAGCGGCGTATCTCCATATAAAACGAGAACCGTTGAATCTTTGAGGGTGTAGGGAAGCGCATATTTCATCGCATCGCCCGTCCCTTCAAAGGTCTCTTGTTTAGCCCAGGTGATATCTTCATGGTGGGTAAATGCAGCCTTTAATTCTTCGCCGCGATGGCCATAAACGACAACAAGACGATCAGGATTCAGTTTGCGAGCGCTTTCTAATACATGCTCAAGCATTGGCTTGCCACCAATTTTATGAAGCGGTTTAGGAAGTGCCGACTTCATTCTTGAGCCAAGACCGGCGGCAAGAATGACGATAGAGAGTTGTTTCATGGTGAAATCCTTTTTAATCTTATTGTCGATTAAATGAATAATATTAGCCTTCAATATATTCATCTTTTAAATTATGATGCCGATATTTTAATACGTTACGAGGATAGATTCAGGGAATTTATCAATGATCATAAATAACTGAATAAACCATTCTGTAACACATTGTTTTATATATATTATTTACCCGCCCTAATAATAAGGTCATAGAAAATGATTTTAAGCCAAGGTATCGAGCAGTTTAGAAATTGCATTGATGCGTAATTCCGGGCTTTCAAGGGGGATGGTATAGCGCAGGGCTTCCTGACCTTGAAGTTGATAAAAATGCGGACGTTCTTGAATCAGCGCAATCAGATTTTGTGTATTGATGCGAGGTTGATCGCCAAAAATAATACGCACTCCATTTTGATTTGCTTCAATTTTTTTGAGATTAAGGGGTTTTGCCTTGAGCTTTAACTCAGCAAGCTTAAAAAGTCGTTTAGTGGCATCCGGTAATAGCCCAAATCGATCAATCATCTCGATTTGCACGCGATCTAACTCATCTTGATTTTTGCAACTCGCAATTCGTTTATAAAATGAGAGCCTTGTCGATACATCAAAGATGAAGTCTTCTTGAATCAGCGCCGGTGCGCCAATACTGATCTCCATGCCTTTATTGAAAGGATCGGCAATATCTAGTTTTCCGCCGCGTTTGACCATCTCTGCCGCTTCACTTAAAAGCTCCATATAAAGCGAGAAGCCAATAGCATTGATCTCCCCACTCTGTTGATCGCCTAAAAGCTCGCCCGCGCCTCGGATTTCAAGGTCATGATTCGCAAGCATAAAGCCCGCACCGAGCGTATCTGTTGTGGCAATTGCTTCAATACGTTTTTTGGCATCTGAAGTCATTGCGGCATATTCTGGGACAATCAGATAACAAAAAGCACGGTGATGCGATCGACCCACGCGGCCCCGAATTTGATGAAGCTGCGCTAATCCCAAGTGATCCGCTTTATTAATAATCACGGTATTAGCATTAGGCACATCGATTCCCGACTCTACGATCGTCGTACAGAGGAGAATATTAATACGATGATGATAAAAATCGAGCATCACTTTTTCGAGTTCCGTCTCATTCATCTGTCCATGAGCAATTCCGACAGAGATATCCGGCATCAGTTCGAGTAATCTTTCTTGAACGCTATCAATACTGCGTACCTCATTGTGTAGAAAGTAGACCTGCCCACCGCGTTTAAATTCACGCATACAGGCTTCTGTGATGAGCTCATCACTCCACTCGTTGACAAAGGTTTTAACTGCAATACGGTTTTCAGGCGGGGTTGCGATGATCGATAATGCTTTAAGACCGGTTAATCCCATATTGAGTGTTCGGGGAATGGGCGTTGCCGTCATCGCCATAAAGTTCACTTCGGCGCGTAGTTCTCGTAACCGCTCTTTTTGTTTTACGCCAAAGCGGTGTTCCTCATCAATAATGACTAGGCCTAAATTTTTAAAGCGCGTATCTTCTGAGAGAAGCCGATGGGTACCAATGACGATATCCACATCTCCAGCTTCAAGCTTTGCGAGGATTTCCCGTGTTTCTTTTGTCTTTCGGAAACGGGAAAGCGCGGCAATTTTAATCGGCCAGTCTGCAAAGCGATCCTCAAAAGCGGTTGCATGTTGTTCGGCTAGAAGCGTTGTGGGTGCTAAAATTGCGACTTGATAGCCATTCATTGCAGCCATAAAAGCAGCACGCATCGCAACTTCCGTTTTACCAAAACCCACATCGCCACAGATGATACGATCCATCTTTCCGCGCTCAAGATCAGTGAGCACATCATCGATTGCGCGTTGTTGATCGGGTGTTGTTTTATAAGGGAAGCTATTCGCAAAGTCGGCATACTCAGCAGGAATGCGCATATGTTTACCATCTTGTGCTTCCCGGCGAGAGTAGATGTCTAGCAGTTCAGCTGCGGTATCGTTGGCTTTTTCAGCCGCTTTACGGCGCGCTTTATCCCATTGATCCGAGCCTAATTTATGAAGGGGGGCTGTTTTCTTCTCGCTGCCTGAATATTTAGAGAGAAGATCAAGCGCGGTAACCGGGACATAGAGTTTTGCATTATCACGATATTGAATGACGACCAATTCAGTGTCATCAATAATATCCATACCAACATAGCGCCCAACGCCGTGATTGATATGAATAATCGGATCACCGACTTCAAGCGTATCGAGGTTAGTGAGCATCGCTTCAATATCGGCGACTTTACTTTTTGCTCGATATTCTCGCGGCTTTACGCCGAGAAATTCGGCTTCGGTAATAATTCTAAAGGGTGGGGTTTCATTGACGAAACCTTGAGTTAACCCCCCCGTCACCAACATGAGCCGGCTAGGATTATGAAAGGAATCTGTGATTGAGTGACATACTTGTGTCGAGATCTCTTCATTTGCTAAACGGTTGAGGAGGTTTTCCCGGCGTCCGGATGTTTCTGCGCAGAGAATATAGGGAATATTGCCCTGTTCAGATTGTGTTTTTAGATCAGAAAGTGTGACCGCTGGCTGAAAGCTTGTCGTAAAATTGAGCGATATTTGGGGGTATTGCTCAATCATCCCTGCTAAACCTTTCGGCGTTAAGTAGAGTCTTGACGGCGGAAGTATCGGTTTTTCACTGTCATGACGATAACGCTCAAAACGGGTTTCAATGAGTTCATGAAAGCGTACCCCCTCTTTTTCGAGTTCAGGGTAGAGCATTAATGTCGTTTCTTTGGGAAGATAGTCGAAAAAAGTGGCGGTACTTTCAAAAAAGAGCGGAAGATAACTTTCAATGCCGGAAGGGATATTCCCCTTTATTGTCTCTTGGTAAATATGGGATTTTTTTAAAAGGACTTCGTCAGTGGTAAAACTCGATTGATACTTTTGCTTGAAGGTCTCAAGCCCTTTATCGCTGATATTAAACTCACGCGTCGGCAGTAACGAGAGCGATGAATAGGTTTCAAGCGTATCCCCTGTTTCTGGATCAAAGGTGCGAATAGAATCGATCTCCTCATCAAAGAAGTCGATACGAATCGGCGCCTTTTCGCCCATCGGGAAGAGATCAAAAATAGAGCCGCGTGCGGAAAACTCTCCCGGCGAGAGGACATTACTGACTGCTAAATAGCCGGCTGCTTCCAAGTTACTTCTGAAAATCTCACGATCAATAATCTGTTCACGCTTAAAGATGAGTACATTGCCATCAAAGAATTCTCGGGGTGGTAGTCGTTGAAGAAGGGTTGGAATCGTGACAATGACGATTGACTTATGGCCTTCTTTAAGATGATACAAAACGGATAAACGCTGCGAGATGATATCAATCTGCGGAGAGAAGGTATCGTAGGGCAAAGTTTCGGTATCTGGGAAAATAGTCGCCATTCCCCCAAAAAATGCACAATCTGCCACAAGGTTTTCTGCTTTTCGCATATCGTTGACAACAACGACAATCGTTCTGTCACTATTTTTAGCAGAATTGACAAGATGAAGTGCAAAATTAGCGGGATTCTCAATATCCCAAGAGACTGCACGTTTCTGAGCGGGAATCGGAAGAGATTTGAGGACGATTTTTTTCATGGCTTAAGCTTTTTTCTCTTTTTTCGGGAGTTGAACAATTTCGGTGCCGGAAAGACGATCATGCCAAGCAAGCCGGGTAGGGGAAACAAATACCCAAAGGAACCCTAGCCCCAAAGGAATCCAGCTGATAATGGCAAACAGTAATCTTAGAATCGCTTGAGTGCCGGTAATCGGCGCTTCATTTGTCTGTTGTATCCGTAAACGCCATGCACGCATCCCTGTTGTATGTGCATCACGAAGCCAGAAGAAGAGAAAGTAGACAAAAGGAACGAGTGCAAATAAGACTTGTTGAATCTTATAAAGCGGGTGTCCTGATTCAATCGCATTGCCCCCATTAAAGGGTAAAAAAGCGACAGCGACAACCATCTCAAGTGCGAAAATACAGAGGATATCATAAAGCAGAGCGCCCATTCGGCGATGAAGTAAGGCACGAGGATAAGAAGTCATATCGTTTCTCTTGAAAAATTAAGTGATAAAATTGCGTTCTATTTTAGCATGATGCCACTGAATTTAAGAGGTGCAAACGGTTTTATCCCTAGTAATAAAAGAATCAAGATTATTTCACTTAAACAGGGATAGAATTGTGTATGATGTTGAGTAATTAAGTACCATCCGTATTATTGTGATTGATAGAGGAATCCGCATGCATAATGAAGAAGAAATGCGAAAAATACCGCCAGCCTTAGAAGTTGATGATCTTTTTCAGTCGAGTATTGAAGATAAGCGTAAAGTGAATCCTCAAGATGAAGCTTTGAAAATGGTCTCTGAATCAACGATTAGAGCCGAATCAGTCGAATCATCAGCGCATGAGAGAAATGAAGTGCCGCAGGATGATGCGCAGCATTATCATCAGAGTATGGGTCACCAAGATGCCGGGATTAATGGCAGCAATTCCTCCTACAATCCTGGCGGCACAACAATTATTAATAATTATATTCAAGCTCCTGTTGGGAATAATACTCTAGGATTAACGGGCTTTATTTTGTCGATTGTGGCTTTTGTTTTAAGCTGGATTCCGATTTTAGGCGGCCTTTTATGGTTGGTTGGTGCTATTTTATCGATCATAGGACTCTTTAAAGCACCGCGTGGTTTTGCGATTGCGGGAACCATCATTAGTTTTTTAATGATATTCGTTTTCCTCTTCTTTTTTATGGGGTTTATGATGTTGGCCGCAATGAATACCTATTAGTCTGATAGCTTAATCGTATCTCATATTCTATATTTGATGCCTTTGATGCGTTTTTAGATATGAAAAAGAGACTTCAAAGAAGTCTCTTTTTGTTTGTATCAATCCATCCTTGATTGGGTAATGCCCAATAAAAGAGTGCAGGGCAAAGATTGAATACTGAGAAAGACTATATTGAATTAAATATAGATATCTTCAATACAGATATCTGTATTCATTGAATCAGTACCTTATAGTAAGGCATGAATATTCTCTTCCCCAAGTGCGGGGCCAACGCTCATCCCTAAGCCAGTGCGCATCAATACGATAGTGACTTTACTGCTAGGTTTCACGATAGAGATAGGCTCTGCACCTTTAGAGCCATAGAAACCTTGCCATCTTTCGACAACTTCTACTTTTTGACCCAATGTTTCTTCTGCAAGTGATTGAATAATACTATCAATTTCACTACTCGCAAAAGGTTGAATGGTGGATTTATGGTAATCATGCGAGTCGCCGATAATAATGTCGCCATAAGGAGTTGGTGTCATTAAGAGATGGATTTTATATTGCTCTAATAGCGGTGTCTCTTCATTAACAAGTTGTTGCAGGGGGGCGATTTCAGGAAGGCCATTAAATGCATCATAATGAAGACAGCTTAAACCTGTGAAAATACCATGCTCAAGCTTGAAACGCTCACTAGGGCGAACACGGAGCATTTGGAGCCTACAAACGGTTGGGTCAAGTTCAGAGATCTCTTTTTGAAAGAGTGTTTGATAATCATGGCCCGAGCATACAAATGTATGATCTGCTTTAAACTCCCCTTGGGTTGTTCTTAGGCGTCCTTGATTTTCATCAATTTCATAGACGAGTGTATTCGTTTTGAAAGTAACATTGGGATGATTACCAATCCATTTTGCGAGCGCAGGAATGGCTTCACGCGAATAGACGACTCGTTCTTTTGTACCATGAAGTGCGCGTTTATAACGAGAGAAGCGCCCATTATAGAGTTTTTCGATCTCCGATTCCGTTAAGAGTGAGCAAGCATAAGGCAGAGCTTTCCCAGGGCCTTCATAAAAGGATTCCAAGAGCGATTCTTCAATATCATTACGGGCAAATAAGAGTGAACCTTGTGTAAAGACATTAAAACCGACATTTGTAGCAAAATTTTCCCAGATATCATGACTACGGTTTGCAAGCGTTAACATCTTTCCCGGTGCTTGGCCTAATACCATCGCAAAGCCAAAGTTGCGTACAGATGCATCATTGGGCATATCATTACGTTCAAGTAAGAGTACTTTTAACCCTTTTTCAGCCGCCGCATATGCATGACTTAAACCTAAAATACCACTACCTACCACGGCGATATCAAAACTCATATCTAATTCCTATGCTCTATTAATTTGTAATTTATGAATATTGTTTTATAGCTCTATATGACGTTGTACTCATCAGTAGAAAGCATGTTTAAATAAATGGATAGTCTATCGGTACTATATGGCAGCAATATGACAAAATCATATTTTCAATTTGTACTTTGTATATGAATCTACATTTATATTAAAAATGAGTATTCATTTAGCTTAAACAGAGATAAGTTGATAAGGGTGAACATTCATAATCCAAGGATGCATATGGAGAAAAATTATAATTTAATGATGACTCGTATTTTTGAATTGCGAGCGATAACTGAGCCTTATAGAGCATATACACGCCGCGCATTTACAGAGATATATCAACAAGGTAGGTCTTTAATATGTCAGTGGTTAGATGAGATGGATATTGATCATTGGTTTGATACTGCCGGAAATCTCCATGCTCGAATTGAGGGTGCATCAAAATCAACGGTCTATTTTGGCTCTCATAGTGACACAGTGCCTGAAGGCGGGGCTTATGATGGCGTTTTAGGTATTGTTGCGGGTATAGAGTTATTGTCTTATGTTAAGAGAAATCAAATCCCCCTCAATTTATCTTTAGAGTTTATTGATTTTTTAGCGGAAGAAACCACAGATTGGGGATTGTCTTGCATTGGAAGTAGAGCTTTGACGGGGCAGCTGAGTGATGATGATCTCATGTTACGGCATCCGGAGACAGGGCAACTATTGAAAGATGCAATTGATGGTATTAGTGGCAATTTTAGTTTGGGATTCCCCGCGTTGGCATTAACGGATCAAGATTGTTTTATAGAGCTTCATATTGAACAAGGCCCTGTTTTAGAAAGACGCGGTTTGGATATAGGGATTGTTAATAGTATTGTAGGTATTACACGGTTAAAACTAGATATTCAAGGAGTTAGTAATCACTCAGGAACAACGCCAATGTCAATGCGGCAAGATGCTTTAGTAATGGCCGCGAATATTATTGGAATTGTCCATGATATTGGGATTGAAATTGCAGAAGATGCTGAAAATCAGTATGCGTATTTTGTCGCAACAGTGGGGAAAATTGTCAATATTCCCAATGCTATTAATGTGGTTCCAGGGCAGGCTGAGGTTTATCTTGATTTGCGAACGACGGATCATATTTACACGACGAAATTTATTGAATTGTTACAGCAGCATATTGATCAAATGCTCAAGATATCTAGTGATCGAAACTTACCACTGACGATGAGATTATCTGTACTGAGCCAAACTGAGCCTGCATATTTTGATAAAGCATTAGTACAATTGTGTGAGGAATTAGTGAAGGAGAAAGGTTTTAAATATCAAATTATGACAAGTGGTGCTGGGCATGATGCAGCTTTTATGGTACAAAAAATGAAGGCTATGATGATTTTTATTCCGAGCCACAATGGGATTAGCCACAATGTAAAAGAACATAGTACAGAAGAAGATATCCAACGAGGATATGAAGTTTTTAGAGATTTAGTTTTACGATTAAGCGGTTCGTTGTGTATAAAGTAAATAGTATAAAAATAAAAAATAATAGGAGAAGACCCTAAATGAGAGGAGATGTTTTAGAGACCATCCAAGCATGGGGAGAGGAAGCTGCAGAGATACGACGATCAATCCATGCATATCCTGAATTAGGATTTGAAGAAACATTAACGCAGGCAAAAATAGTTGATCTGCTTGAAACGTATGGTGTGGATTTCATTGACACATCTTTTGCAAAAACAGCTGTAATTGCTACGATTCAGGGTGAAAGAGCTGGGAAGATGATCGGTCTTCGGGCTGATATAGATGCATTGCCGATACAAGAAGATAATCAATTTGAGCATCGTTCAAGGCATGACAAAACAATGCATGCTTGTGGGCATGATGGGCATACAACAATGCTCTTAATGGCCGCTAAATATTTGGCGATGCATCGTGACTTTTCAGGAACTGTCGTATTAATATTTCAACCCGCAGAAGAGGGGCGTGGGGGTGCTGAAACATTAGTTATCACAGAAAACATGTTGGGTCGCTATCCGCTTGAAGCGGTGTATGCGATGCATAACTGGCCAAGTCTTCCAGCAGGACAATTTGCGATTAAGCCAGGAAGTATTATGGCAAGTTCGGATCGACTTTTCATTACAATTAAAGGTAAGAGCGGGCATGCCGGTTTACCCCAACTCACAAAAGATCCCTTGTTGGTTGCGACTCATATTTATCAAGGTATTCAAGGTTTAGTGGCAAGAACAATAGAGCCATTATTACCAGTAGTTGTAGCAGTAACCCAAATTCATGGGGGAGAGACCACAAATGCTATTTCTGGCATTGCCGAAATGTCGGGGACTATTCGTACTCATAACGAAGAAGTTCGCCATGATATTATTGATAAGCTAAAGACCTTAACGGTTAATATGGGGCAAGCATTTGGAATGGAAGCAGAGTTTAAGTTAGGACCTATTAGTCATCCTGTAACGGTCAATACAGCGGCCGAGACTGAACGAGCGAAAGCCGTCGCAGTAGATCTAGTTGGCGCAGAGAATGTCATCTTGAATATTACGCCACAAATGACTAGCGAGGACTTTGCTTTTTTTCTAGAGAGGGTACCCGGTTGTTATCTATTCATTGGTAATGGTGGTAACGAAACTCATAGTACAGGACTGCACAATAGTACTTATGACTTTAATGACGCCATCATTCCTTTAGGCGCCGCTTTTTTTGTTGAAATGATACATAGTTATCGAGATTAGCTTGATCTGTATCTCTATACGTTTAATAGATTAAGAATTTTGTGGAATAATTGTATACCTATAATGTAATTATTTATTATCCAATAAACATCTTTGGTGCAGGGAGGCGTACTAAAGGATTTTTCGATACTACTATAAGTAGTGACGTTAGTATGACTTTATAATAATAAAATGAGCAACTAATAAGCCGTATGCGAAATATGAACGCGCATATTTTTTAGATACATTGTATCCCGCAGGCTGGTCACTACTTATATCAATTTAACTTAATGGCTCTTTGTTTTAGCCTACGATGTATCCCTTGCAATAAGGGAGGAGGATAATTATGCAAAAAAAGACTTGGTTTGATCGGGTAGAGACCTTTGGGGATAAAATACCTAATCCACTTTATCTATTTATCATTTTTTGTTTACTGATAGCGGTAATATCTGCAATATTAAGTGCAACGGGAACCAGTGTTCTCCATCCTGTCAGTAATGAAGTTGTAGCCATTAAAAATCTGATTAGCGGTGAAGGATTAGTCTATATTTTACAATCAACAGTCAGTAATTTTGTTAACTTCCAACCTTTGGGTCTAGTTCTTTGTATGATGATTGCAGTAGGCCTAGTTCAGGAAGTAGGGCTTGCCGATTCAGCGATTAAAGCACTATTGCTAAATGCCCCAAAACAGTTTGTCACAGCATCTATCTTTATTGTGGGTATTATTGGAAATCTTGCATCTGATGCCGCTTTTGTTTTAGTTCCGCCGCTTGCAGGAATTATTTTTGCGGCGACAAAACGCAATCCTATTGTTGGAATTTGTACAGGATTTGTTGCAGTAGCGGCAGGATTTACAGCGAATATCTTTATTGCCGGAACAGATGTTCTTTTATCGGGTGTTACCAATGAAGCCTCAAAGATTATTGATGGAACCCCCATAACGCCAGCAGCAAACTGGTATTTTATGTTGCTGTCGGTACCATTTTTGACAGTTTTAGGGACCTGGATTACAGAGCGATTGATAGAGCCACGCTTCCCGATGACTTCAGATTATAAAGACAATCTTGCACCAGTCGGTGGTGATGATTATCAAGTGACGGCAAAAGAGCGTCGAGCATTAAAAATTACAGGATACTTTGCGCTACTCTTTATTGTATTACTAGTTGCCACCATTTATCCAGCGTCCTCTCCCCTAAGAGGGCCTACTGGTGGTTTAGTGCCATCCCCATTTTTAAGTGGAATGATCCCAATTATCATGGTGTTTTTCATGAGCTGTGCTATCGTTTACGGCGTAGTAGCAGGAACAATTCGAAGCTTTGATGATTTACCAAGACTACTTACAAATGCACTAAAGAACGTCGGTGGGTATATTGTGTTAGTCTTTTTTATTGCCCAATTTATTGGGTGGTTCAATTGGACGAATCTATCGATGTGGCTAGCTGTATCGGGTGCCGACTTTTTATCGGAAATTGAATTGCCCAATGTAGTGATGTTGGGTACTCTAGTATTGTTAGCGGGACTGATTAATCTAGTAGTATTTAGTGGATCAGCTCAGTGGGCCATGATGGCACCGGTATTTGTACCCTTGTTGATGTTGGTGGGTGTCGAACCTGATGCCATTCAGATGGCATATCGAATCGGCGATTCAACAACGAATGTCATCTCGCCTACAAATCCCTACATGCCGATGGTACTTGCGCTCATTGCGCAATATAATCCTAAGGTTCGCTTTGGAACCTTCCTATCGATTATGCTGCCATACTGTTTCTTCTTTATTATTAGTTGGACGGCATTATTCTTAGCATATTACGCTTTAGGGCTCCCTTTAGGTCCAATGTAACGGCGCATAAGTGCAATAAAACTGAAGGCAACAGCCCTTTTTTTATCATGAGTCATCGCTTTTATAGAGTGACTATCGCTAAAAAAGGGCTGTTTTTTAAGCCACAATAATGCTAGTTTTACTAAATCCACCCGGTGTTTTTGTGACCTCAATGCGGGCAGGCAATGCTTGTTTGAGCTCTTCTACGTGGGAAATGACGCCAATCATTCTGCCTGACTTTTGTAGTTCAATGAGGACATCAATGGCTTGAAGTAGGGATTCTTCATCTAATGCGCCAAAACCCTCATCTATAAAGAGCGTGCTTATGGAGATACCGCCTTGGTGCGCTTGAATAACATCCGCCATACCAAGTGACAAGCTTAAAGAGGCTTTGAATTTTTCACCGCCAGAGAGAGATTTTACATCCCGAGCTTCGCCGGTATACGCATCGTAAATATTAAGGTCTAGCCCACTCTGTTTGCCGCGTGAGGCTAATTCATCTGAGCGAACAAATTCAAATTGACCATTTGTCATTTTCTGTAAGCGTAGATTGGCAGCCTCAATCACGCGTTCAAAATATTCGATTAAAATATAACGCTCAAACGAGATCTTTTGCGAATTTTCACCGCGCACAAGATCATGGATTTCCATCAGGCGGCTGAGCTTCTCGGCAGCCTGCTGATAATTCACTTGAAGCGTGGTTAATGTGGATGTTGAGGTTGAAATCGTTTTTAAAAGTGCGGCAGTTTCAAAGCTTTTCAGTTTTGCAGCTTCATAGGCAGCTTCCGCATTGGCGACTGCATTTTCTAATAGACCGATCTCAACAGGCGTTTGATTTTTTAATTGCGTTTCTAAATCAAGTTTTTGAGTACGTAATACTTCCATTTTTTCTTGATATTGTTGCATTTTTTGGCGCAAATCCGTCAGCGCTTCAGCCGTTTTTTGGGCAGTAATGAATGCAGACTCATCACTGATTATTTCGCCACTTTCCGATAGCTGTACGAAGCCTGCTTTTATAAGGACTTGATCGAGCGTTTGGCGAGCTTCTTTGCCGAGTTTTATGAGAGATTCAAGCGCTTGTGTTTCATGTGAAACCGTACTTGCCACCGTGATCATCTCTTTCTCGGCATGTTGAAAGGCTTTCTCGGCATGTGACAGTGCAAGTTTGAGCGTATTCAACTCCGCTCTTTTGTCGATTAAGGTCTGTTGAAACTGAGAGATATCCTGAAGCGCTTCTGGAATTTCTGTGGATAGAAGCGCTAAAGATTCTTTTTCAACAAGAAGTTTGGATTCAATATCTCGCATAGCATCTTTCAATAGGCTGAGCGAATTTTGTTGTTCGAGCACGGATTGTTCGATCAATTCTTGTTGTTGACGCGCATCGATGAGTGATTTGTGGGCATCAATGGCTTCTTTCTCCGCTTCTTGAATACAAAGGCTCAGCGCTGAAAGAATTTCCAAAGAGAGTAAGTCGATTGCTGTCGGGATTTTCGGAAGATTGAGGACTCTCAGTTGTAAAAATGCTTCGGAGTCATACAATAGATGGAGGTCTGAGAGGATCGCCGTAAGCTGCTGCTGTTCTTTGTGTAGATTTGCATTCGCTTGGGCTAACTGTGATTGTAGATGCGAAGTCTCGGCTTCTGCTTCAATAAGTGTGGATTGAGCCTGAGTGAGCGCCGTTTCTGCGTGTATTGAGTGCTGGGCGGTATTCAGTGTGTTTTGCTCTTCAAATGAGAGCGCAAGTTGCGGGGAGCTTGTGGTTGCCTCCTCGTGGTTGTTCTTAAGTTTAGGGTGCGTTAAACTCCCGCAAACAGGGCAGGATTCACCCGGCTGAAGCATACTTGCAAGTCTATCTGTTTGTGCATTAAGCCAAGATTGGTAATGTTCGTTAAAGACTTTTTTATGGGTATTTAAATGAGTCTCAGATGCTGTTTTTGCAAGCTTGATTGTGGCAATGTTTTCCTGCTCTGAAAGTACAGTTTGAAAGCTTTGAGTGAGACTTTGTAATTTCCCCATTAATTGAATAAGGGGAATACGCTGGTCACTTTTGAGTAATAATGTATTTATCCGTGCTTTTAATTGGTGCAGCTGCGCTGTTTTTTGCGCAAGCGAGTTTGTAATATTTTGGGATTGCTGGGTCTGTGTCGCATAGGTCGCATTTAGCTGCTCAACCTGTTTTTTTCTTACCAAGAGTTGTTGAACTTTAGGTGCATTTGCTTCAAGTTGTAATATCTCACGAGTGAGCGCTTCTCGCTGTGCTTCTTTTTCTGATTCTGCTTGTAATTGCGACTGTGCAGTTTCTAAGACTTCTTGTTTGCTTTTTAAAGAGGTTTCCGCTTTTTTGAGTAATAGTTGTTTTTGTTGAGCTTCTGTACGAAGGCGAATGACAGCATCATAGTGCTTTTCTATCGGCTGTGCTTTTTCAGCGAGCGCAATTGTTTTTTGTAACTGATCAAACTCTGTTTTTTGAGCAAGATGAAGCTGATAGTGTTCGGAAACCGTGGCGAGTTTTAGAAATTCCGCATTGGTTGTTTTACCTTGAATCAGTGCCGTGTGTGCTTTTTGATGTTCGGCATAAGTGGTTTGAACGCTATTCGATAGGCGTTTTTTTTCAGTTTCATAAAACTGTGCTTCAACTTCTAGCCCCGTTAAGGCTTGGTGGGGATTTAACGAAGGTTCGCCTGCTTCATCGATATAGCTAAAGAGAAGAGAATCTCGCTGCGGTAATTGCCTAAATAGGCTCTCTATCGTGCTTTGAATATTACCGGTGAGCGCATCGACCTCTTTTTGAGCTTGGTCTCGAGAAGCTTTAAGGGTGTCATTTAATGCACGATACTTTTCAGTATTAAAGACTGTGCGGAGAATTGCTTCTTTATCGCTCGTAGAAGAGGTCAGGAAGCGCTGATATTCTCCTTGGGGAAGCATGACAAGCTGATTAAACTGCTCTTTGGAGAGGCCTATTAATTCCCCCATTTTTTGATCGACATCATTAATCATCTGCCGATCAACTGCCGGGGTTTCAATGAGAACACCATTTTCTTCAATCAGCTCGTAGAGCTCTGCTTTTGCGGGTGTGATACTTTTATTGCCGGCCTTTTGATAGGCCAATTGGCGCATAACACGAAACTTGCGATCTTGAATCGTAAAAAAAAGTTCAACAGAAGAGGGGAGATCGTCACTTGCAAAGTCGCTCCGAAGAGAGAGTGCTTCTTTCCGATCTTCGCCGCTCGCTCCGCCAAATAAGGCAAATGAGAGGCCATCAAAGATAGATGTCTTGCCGGCACCTGTGTTGCCAGAGACAACAAACAGATCGTGAGGGGCAAGCTTATCGAAATCGATGACCTCTGTTTGATGGTAAGGACCAAAGGCTGTAAGACTGAGTTTATTGGGGCGCATTGTAAATTCCTGACTATTGATCTATTTCATTTTCAGATTCGAGGGACATGATGGCTTCTGAGAATATTTTTAAGGTTTCAGCATCGATCTCTTTGTCGAGCAATGTTTGATAAAACCCCTTAAATAGGGCAAGGTCATCCGTTCGCTCTAGTTGATGTAGTTTTGTATGTTCTTCTTGCCGTGTATATGATTTTTGTAGATCTCGGCGAACATGCATGGCGTTGGGGAAAACTGTGCGAATTTGTTCCATTGGTTGTAGTACCGGCATTTCATCGAGCAGCGTGACAAAAAGATAATCATCACTTTTTGGCATTTGTAAAATCTCTTGTAGCTTGCCGCGGACTTCTCGAAGATCACGCTTAGGCATAAAGGTGACTTTTTCGATGGTCAGATTCCCTTTTTCTTTGAGTTCGACTTCTAGAATTCCTTTCTCATGAGTGGCTTCTGAAAGAGAGTATTTCAGGAGCGATCCTGAGTAGCGAATCGCATCATGTTTTACTTTGTGGGCCTGATGCAGATGGCCGAGCGCTACATAATCAAAATCTTGTAGATAATCAGCAGAGATATATTCAGAGCCGCCAATTGCCAGTGGTCTTTCAGAATCGGATGTCAGTCTTTCTGGTTGTGAGGAGTGAATGACAAATGCATGTAGGATAAGGACATTGCGTGCAGCAGGGTCAAGCCGGGGGGCGAGATGCGCCATAATGGTGCGAAAAGCATCATCATGCGATTGAATATTGGGGTCACTATATATTTGCCGAATTTGAGAAGGCTCAACATAGGGAATCGGGTAAAAGTGTACTTCGCCCTCGGAGTCATGCATCACAATTGGCGTAAAACTTGGGTCAAATTCGGTGATGATGTGGCAATTTTGATGATTGAGGAATTGGCTGCCAAACCGTAGTCGCTGTGGGCTATCATGGTTACCACTGATCGCAATTATGGGGATATTCAGTTCCAGTACAACGCGATTGAGAAAGTGATCAAGGAGATTGATCGCATCGACAGGTGGAATCGCACGATCATAAATATCACCGGCAATAATGAGAAGATCCGGTTTTTCAGAAGCGATATAAGTGATTAACGCTTCAAGGAGAAACGCTTGATCCTCTGTCATATAGATACCATGAATGAGTTTTCCGAGATGCCAATCTGCTGTATGTACTATTTTCATCGAACCCTCTGATGTGATTGTAATATGGTAAGGAGCGCGTATCATTATGCCTGATATGAGGCAGGTGTGGTATCACCCCTAAAGTGACATTAAGAATATAACATCAAGCGATTACTAATAATAAAAGATCTAATAGTATGTCAATATGCTAAAATAATGGGCATAATTTATGTGTATTGCATACATTTCTCGATTTTAATCAACTTATGATCAAGGGGTTATCTATGGCGGCTCAAAATCAAACATATCAAGCGAACCAAAGTGGAAGAATTACACTGACATTCTTCTTTATTTTTAACTTATTGGCATTGATCTCCTTTGTCATGGGGTTTTCGGTTTTAAATAGCTTAGTCGCCGCAGGAGATTCAGGAGCGATTAATTTAAGCAAAATTATTCCGTTCTCAACGATTACATTTTCTGCCATCGTGCCGCTGGGATTAATCCTCGGTTTTTGGATGAGTGCATTTGCAAAGCAAGATTTAGGAAGTTATTTTAGAATGACTGCCTTAAAGCGCGGATTTATGCTGACATTTTTCTATCTTTTAGTGCTTGTTGGCCTTGTGTTGATGATTGATGAGCCGATTGCCAATATGTTGGGTCTTAAGGGATTCTCTTATCAGATAATGATTATAGTCCCTGTGGGTGCAGTATTAGGGGGGATTTATGCGTATATCTGCGCGCTGGTGGCGATTAAGTTTTCAAGTGTTGCGAAAGTATATGATGAAAATGTAAAGCCCGGTCGTATTGAAGATCCGAATTAGGATTGAAGACTGTATGATATAGCCTGTAGGCATTAATTCTAGTGATCAATATAGATCATGAAAAGATCATAGAGTTTGTAGAAAACGTCATCTTGCAGGGTGACGTTTTTTGATGTGGAAATGCATGCAAATGGTTTAATCGCTTCTGTATACTTCTCTCTATATCATCATGGCTGCTCAATCGAATAGGGCGGCGAGAAAATTGGTATAAGCGATTGGGGATATAGGATATTCGCGTTAAAGTGGAAGCGAAAAAGCCGGAAGGCAGAGCATCAGATAAAGGATAAAAGGTTTTTAAATGACAGCTAAAGAGCGTAAAAATACCGCATCAATTGATTTATCATTCACACATGATATCGCTGTATTGCGAGAAATTAATAAACATGATGAATTGGATTCTGTTGTGGCACTAGTGGTAACGACACTTAAAGAGACAAATGAAGCGGTTGGAAAAGCTCTCTATTCGCTAGATGTGGCGTTAGAGCGAACGTATTTAGACGGCGTGAGCCATCTATTGGGCGCTTTTTTACGGGATACAGATGCGTTGGTGGGCGTTATTGCGATTGAAGAAGATGCCATTGAACGCATTATTGTTCAAAAGCCTTTTCAATGCCAAGGGATTGGTGCGGAGATGATGCGTGCGGTGCGTATTTTATTGGGTGCCGAGTACGTTGATGTATTTACGGATAATAAGAGGGCATTGAAATTTTTTGAGATGCAAGGGATGGCGATGTTTGATGAAACAGCCCCTGAGCCAGGAGATTTATCTGCGAAAAGCCCGTATGGGATAACGCATTTGATGTATTAGCGGGGGAAAGTGCGTGATCGAGAAACACTATACTGCGCTAAAATAGCAAAAATAGACGCTGATATTTTCAACGTCTATTTTTGTATTGATTAATCACAACTGAGATGTCAACCTGCGGTTTGTATTTACATCGACCCTGATTTTAAAAGAGACGTCTATTTCGCTTCCGATTCTACATGTTTTAGCATCTTGCGAAGGAGTGTAATTAATGTTTCTTGTTCTGCTTCATTAAGGTTAGTAATTAAGGAGTTTTCAAGTTCCATATGACTTGGCGCAGCTCTTTCAATGAGCTCTTTTCCGTGCTCTGTCAGGGTGACAATCACGCTACGGCGATCTGTTGGGTCTGTTGATCTTTCAATAAGCCCTTTCTCTTCTAATCGTATCATGCGGTTAGAGAGCCCTCCTGATGATACAAATACCATCTCTTGAATACGCCCTGGTGTGAGCTGATGCGTCTTTTCACGCAGAAGAACAGCGAGAATATTAAAATCGCCAATATTCATGCGATATCTTGAGAGATTATCATCAATCATTTTACCAATAAAAGAATCCATACGGACGATGCGGCCAATAATTTCTGTGCCGGTAAAATCGGTATCCGCGAGAATAGTTGTTTTCCAATTAGCGATGACTTGGTCGACAAGATCCGCAGAGTGAGGTCTATCTATCTCATCAGTGGATGATTTCGGATCGATTTCAAGTGTCTTGAGATCTTGTTGCATGGTTATGTCCTTACTGTGATTTCTGCTAAATGCGAGTGATTATGTGAATATAAGTCAAAATTAAATATATCGGTATTGTATTTGTGCTCGCTGTATTAATATTACCCGAAATCCTCTCTGAACTAAAGTCGGAAAAGAGCTATCGTTTCGGAAAGAAGTATGGTATCTTCTCTCAAAGAATCTTTCATCAAAGATTGATTGCGGGTATTGTGGGGTGTTCTGGTGCAAATAAGAACGTAAAAAACATATTCGCAAAGGGGTCAATAACTTGGTGAAAGTTTTTTTATGCGATAAAGAAAAGGAACCTGAAATGGTACAAAATCCGATGCGGAATTTACAAACGAAAGGCAAGAAAGCCATTCGCGGCGCAATGCTAAGCTTTCATAAAGACCCTTTTTTTCATGCTTTAGAAGACTGCTATACCTATGAGTCTGATGCCATTATTGTGATGGAAAATGGTATTATTACTGCCGTAGGTGCTGCAGATACGATGCTGCCGATGCTTGAGCGGGAGGGAACTCCTGTTAAGCGTTATACAGATAGCATTATCGTACCTGGTTTTATCGATAGCCATGTCCATTATCCACAGACGCAAATTATCGCCTCTTATGGTGAGCAGCTCATTGATTGGTTAAATAACTACACCTTTATTGCTGAGCAAAACTTTAAAGATCGCGAGCATGCGGATGAAGTCGCGGAAGTTTTTCTGCGTGAGCAGCGTCGAAATGGTGTGACGGCATCTACGGTGTTTTGTACGATCTTTCCTGAATCTGTCGATGCTATTTTTGCGGAAGCCGAGAAGTACAATATGCGTATTATGGCCGGTAAAGTATGTATGGACCGAAATGCGCCGGAAGCACTCTTAGATACGCCGCAAAAAGCTTATGATGAATCAAAGGCATTAATTGAAAAATGGCATAAAAAAGGTCGCGCTGAATATGTGATTACCCCGCGATTTGTGCCGACTTCAACTTGTGAGCAGCTCGAAATGATTGGCGCGCTTGCAAGTGAGTATTCAGATACATTAATCCAATCGCATGTGTCTGAAAATATCTCGGAAATTGCCTGGGTAAAAGAATTATTCCCAGATGCCGTCGATTATACAGATGTTTACGATCGTTATAATCTACTGCGTGAGCGTGCGATTTATGGCCATGGGGTACATTTAACCGAGCGAGAATTTCATGTGTTGAGCGATAAAGGTGCGGCTGTTGCGCATTGTCCTACATCGAATTTCTTTTTAGGCAGCGGTGCGTTCAATGTGCATCAGGCAAAGCGTTCTGATCGCGCAATCAAGGTCGGTCTTGGGACAGATTTAGGTGCCGGAACCAGTTTTTCTATTTTACAAACAATGAATGAGGCGTATAAAGCTGCGCAGATGAATGGTGCGCCGTATACATCGCTTCATACATTTTATCTCGCCAGTCGTGGCACAGCGGAAGCATTGTCGTTGCAAGATAAAATTGGCTCTATTGCGGTCGGAATGGAGGCAGATCTCGCGGTTATTAATCTCAAGTCAACGCCGATTATTGAATATCGTATGCGCTATGCTGAGAGCTTAGAGGAAACACTATTTATTCAAATGACCTTGGGTGATGATCGCGCGATTAGTGCGACTTACATTGCTGGGGAACCTGTTTACATTGCCTAATTCATAACGAGGACATGCTTCATTCTCTCCAAGATTAAAATGTGTTCTATGTGATATCAGGCGGTAAAATGCCGGCGAATCGTTTGGGTTCGCCGGCATTATTTTGACGTTAAATTAAAAGTGGCTGTTTTAGGGAGGATTAGCGGAGTTGGCTATCCTTACTCCCTCGGCGATTATAACCACTGAAAGCGGTCTGTTGTTGATCCGATTCCATTTGGCAGTGAATGCAAAGAGAAACACCGGGAACGGCATCTCTGCGGGCTTGCGGAATTTTTTTGCCGCACTCTTGGCATTCCAAAGCGCTTTCGCCTTGTCTTATCTGGCTTTTAATGCGAGCAACCGCATCATCAACCATTGCATCGATTTGATCTTGAACTGCACCATCATTTGCCCAGCCACTTGCCATAAAGCCATCTCCTTGTAATATCTGCTACGATAATAATATGGTGTGTAAAGGTCCGGAAATCAAGCCTGGTTTTGTGTGAATAAAAAGTGTGTTTGAAAAGTAGTTTAAAAAAAGTGGCTCAAAATATTCGCAATAAATATCCGCAATAGATATAGGGCAAATATAGGAGAGAAAAGTGCCCTCAGTCAAACATATATCAATAGCGGAGTGATAATCATAAAGATGATGGATATCAATGAATAAGACGGTAATCTGAGCATGTTCAAGATTCTGAATTTAGGGTTTAATGTTGCTTTCTATTATTAGGTGCGTTATAGCTATTCGTTAAGTGCTGAGTTTATGTTTCTAATTTTTTGGACTCAGGCGATTACTTTTCTTACACAACAAATTTGTGTGAAACCAATAAAATTTAGGAGTTCTTGAATGACTACCCAAAACTGGAGTTTTGATACTCTACAGCTTCATGCCGGCCAAGTGGTTGATGAAACCCGCTCTAGAGCCGTTCCTATTTACCAAACTTCAAGCTACGTCTTTGATGATTCTCAGCATGCTGCTGACCTTTTTGGTCTTGCTAAGCCTGGGAATATCTATACGCGTATTATGAACCCAACGACCGATGTGCTTGAGAAAAGAGTGGCGGCGCTTGAAGGCGGTGTTGGTGGGCTTGCGACAAGTTCAGGGATGGCGGCGATTCTCTACTCTGTATTGAACGTGGCAACACCTGGCGATGAAATTATCACTTTAAGTACCATTTATGGCGGGACTTATACCCTTTTCAATAATCGACTACAATCTCAGTTTGGGATTAAGGTTCACTTTATCGAGCCAGAAGATTTTGAAGGATTAGAGGCTGCGATTAATGATAAAACAAAAGCAATTTTCTTTGAAAGTATCGGTAATCCGGATATCAATATTCCCAATATTGAGAGAATTGTAGCGATCGCACAGAAGCATCAGATCGTCACTATTGTGGATAATACCTTTGGTACGCCTTACCTTATTAACTTAAAGCGTTACGGCATTAACGTGATTGTTCACTCGCTTACAAAATATATTGGCGGTCATGGTACCTCAATTGGTGGTGCGGTGATTGATAACGGCAACTTTAATTTCAAAGATAATCCGCGTTACCCAGGATTTAATACGCCAGATGCGGCATATCATGGATTACAATATGCTGATCTTGGTGAACAGGCTTATATCCTGAAATGTCGCGTTGAATTGTTGCGTGATACCGGCGCTTGTATTAGCCCGTTTAATGCCTTCTTAATTCTGTTGGGGCTTGAAACTTTAAGTCTTCGTGTTGAGCGTATGACGGCGTCCGCGTTGAAGATTGCTAAGCATCTAGAGAATCATCCTGCCGTTGCATGGGTAAAACACCCAGGGCTTGAATCCAGTGAATATTATGAGCGTGCCAAGTATTACTTCCCGAAAGGTGTGGGCGCGATCTTTACGTTTGGTGTGAAAGGTGGAAAGGAAGCTAGCATTAAGTTTATTGATAGTCTTGAAATCTTTTCACTCCTTGCAAACGTTGCTGATGCTAAGAGTTTGGTGATTCATCCTGCGGGAACAACACATTCGCAATTAGATGAAGAAGGGCTTAAAAAAGCAGGAGTACTTCCAGAGTTGATCAGACTTTCAGTCGGGCTTGAGGATCTAGATGACCTCATTGCAGATATTGATCAAGCGCTCGAAAAGTCGCAAGAAGCATAATAAAGATGTAGTTGAAATGCGTAAAAATCGCATTTCGATAATAGAGGGCTGTTTATCACTGTTAAACAGCTCTTTTCTCATTTTACCTATACAAAATATAGCAAGATGCAGATTGTGAAAGCATTGAAGAATTGAATATGAGGAGGCGAAATGCCTGTTAAAATTCCTAGTACCTTGCCTGCCTATCAGGTTTTAAAGAATGAAAATATCTTCGTTATGGATGAAGATCGTGCGATTGCACAGGATATTCGGCCGCTTAAAATTGCGATTTTGAACTTAATGCCCTTAAAAGAAGTCACAGAAACTCAGCTTTTAAGAATGCTCGGTAATACTTCGCTTCAGATAGATCCTGTATTTATTGCAACTGAGAGTTATCAGCCTAAAAATACCGATAAAGCGTATTTAGATGCTTTTTACCGAACATTTGATGATATTAAAGATGAAGCCTTCGATGGTTTTATCATTACGGGTGCGCCCGTTGAGTTGTTGCCATTTGAGGAAGTACAGTATTGGAATGAACTCACTAAAATTATGGAGTGGGCAGATAAAAACGTGTTTTCGACGCTTTATATCTGCTGGGGCGCACAAGCGGGGCTTTATCACCGCTATGGCGTGCCGAAATATAACCTCGACAATAAATGCTTTGGGGTATTTCCTCATAACGTCAATATCCAAAATGTGAAGTTGATGCGGGGATTTGATGATCAGTTTTATGCGCCGCATAGTCGGCATACCGAAGTGAGGCGTGAAGACATTGAAAAGCATGATGATCTCATGATTTTGGCGGAATCAGAAGAAGCGGGCGTGCATATTGTAGCGAATAGAGATTTACGTCATGTCTATATTATGGGGCATGGTGAATATGATGTTGATACGCTTGATCGGGAGTATAGGCGCGACACTGAACGTGGGGATGTTATCGATCCGCCGAAAAACTATTATAAAGATAATGATCCGAATAATTCTCCTATAGTGACATGGCGATCGCATGGTAATATGCTATTTGCAAACTGGCTCAATTACTGTGTATATCAAGAGACGCCTTTTGATCTACACACCCTTAAGAAAGGGATATAGTTTTTAAAATCAATCGCGATCAAGGTCGTGAAGATCAGAATGTAATTATAATAAGATAAAAAGGGCGAAAGCTCTTTTTTTATGCAAATCAATTATTGATAATAGATAGAGATACTTTAAAAAATGAAAAAAAATCTTATTGCGGTAAGTCTATGGATGGCTTTAATGCCGGCATTATTACAGGCCTCTTCAGGCGAAGGAAATGACAGTCTGAAGATAGGGATTGATTTAAATAATGTGGATACGTTAAGTGGTATTTTTTCAGGAGAGGTTTCTACTAGTGAGACAAGATCTTTAGACAGTATCCCGCGAGTGGAAGCGCAAAAATCATCTGGCTTTGATGCCGGTGTTGAAGCTGTCGGAGAAGCCTTTATCGTTAAGTCAGTGGCAAGTACGCCGATAGAGAGCGATCGTATTCGCAATCAAGAGCATTCGAATGACGTAAGAGCATCGGACGAGACGTTAACATTGATCACGCCTGAGCTTAATTTACAGTCTGTCGCAATAGATGAATCCGCGCCAGTGATGACGGCTTCAGAAATATTGGAGGACGATGAGGGTGATGAGGCGATCATTTTAGAGAATTTTCAAAAATTTGAAATGCCGAGTCAAGCGATGAATTATCGTGATAAAGCAGGGTTTTGGGCAGAGAAATCGCCCGTTGCAGGTGCGCAATATCGATATCAATCTCGGGTTTCGGCGAGTGATAGGCAAAGATTTGAGCAAGCATGGGCCGATGGAATAGCGAAAGGGCAGCTAAGTCTGGATGAGTTTGTCACTATAAAGGGCTTGACGGCGAAGGGCGAGGCGATCTATTCGCTATTATTAAGTAGTGAGGTAGAAGGACTTAATCCCGCGACTTATCATGTTGGAAGAATTGAGAACTTATTAAATGATGATATAGCTGCGCATCAAGTGGAACTCAATGCCTTAATACAAGATGGTGCGTTAAGTTACATCCGTGATATGACAATGGGTCGCCCAGAATTAAAGAAAAAAGATCGGGATTGGTTGCTAGAGGGGCGTAAAGTTGATGTTGTAAGCATACTTATTGAGAGTTTAGGCGCCCCTGATACAACTGCCGCTTTAATCGCAATTGCACCACAATATAGTGAGTATAAAAACCTTAAAAGAGCATTAGCGGCATTTAAATCCCGCGAGGCAGTGCTTGAGCCTGCGGTTGTGCCAAAAGGTAGTACGATCAAGCCGGGTATGGCGGGTGAGCGAGTAACTTTAATGCGTGACCGTTTAAATTATTTGGGGTATGAAGCGGGGGAGAGTGATCTATACGATCCGAAAATGGTGGAAGCTGTGAAAGCATTTCAGCGAACGCATTTGCTAGAACCGGATGGTGCTGCGGGGGCAAAAACGATCACGGAGCTGAATCGATCGAATGAGGAGCGAGTTCAGCAAATTCAAATTAACATGGAAAGGTGGCGCTGGATGCCAGAAACAATGGGAGATCATTATGTTGTTGTTGATATCCCGGGATTCCGTTATTCGGTGATGAAAGATGGGCGAGAAGCGATTAGTGCGCGCACTGTAGTCGGAAGAGAGGGGCGAAAGACCCCTGTATTTATGTCACCAATGAGCTATATCGTATTTAGCCCTTACTGGCATGTACCAAGATCAATGGCAGTGAGAGATTTTCTGCCACGTTTAAAGAAAGACCCTTATGCATTAACTCGCTCAAAAATACGGGTTTTTTCGGGTGGGCAGGAGGTAGATCCGGGTTCTATTGATTGGTCTTTATATAGTGCCAATAAATTCCCCTTTCAATTACGACAAGACCCCGGTGATCACAACTCGCTTGGACGAGTGAAGTTTATGTTCCCGAATGATCATGCGATCTATCTCCATGACACGCCGTCAAAGTCTCTTTTCAATAGAACTTCTCGTGATTTCAGTTCAGGATGCGTGCGCATAGAGAACCCAGAAGAATTGGCTGAGTATTTTTTAGGCGAAGCAGGTTGGGATCAAAATCGTATAAAGTCAGCATTTAAGCGGACTTCCGAAGCTCATGTGAGTTTAAATAAAGATAAAAAGATACCTGTCTATACTTTGTACATGACAACGAGGGTCGAGGGTGATAGTATTTCATTCCGTGCTGACATCTACAACAAAGATAAGGTCCTTATTGAAGCGCTTCAAAGTCTCAATAAGTGATGTCAGGCAGTGTTGAGAAGTGATTTAAAGATTGATTAAAAAGAGATCAAAAATTAAATTGACACATTGAAAACACGGTGTATAATGATGACTTCTTTGGTGGAGTTCCCGAGTGGTTAAAGGGACTAGACTGTAAATCTGGCGGCTATGCCTTC
>CANRON010000003.1 GCA_947632245.1 uncultured Ignatzschineria sp.
CCTCCGATAATCGGAAGCCAAATGACTAAACTTAACCAAGAGATCTGCATTGTTTCCATTGTTTATTCCTAGTTAAAAAATACGACCCATGTCATAAGCGCTAAAAGACCAACTACCATTAAGAATGCTGCATGGTAGATGTACCCTGTTTGAATCCTACGAATGAAGCCACCTGCACAAGATGCCACTTTCGCTGAACCAAATACGATACCTTGATCAATAATCTTGTCATCGATCTTCGTCCAGAAGAAACGACCCAAGGCAACTGAGCCATTGGCAATAACCTTTTGGTTAAAGTCATCAAAGTAGTATTTGTTATCAAACACCTTATAGATACCGATTTTTTCAAGGAATTCACGTCCCTTAACAGCCACTTTCGGATGAATCAAGAAGCTGTACCAAGCTGTTGCGATACCTGCTAATGTCAAGTAGAACGCCGGCGCTGTTAATGCTTCTTTCGTCATCGCCCATGAACCTTCAAATCCTTTTTTCATGATTTCAGTTGCAGGGTTAACGAGGTTATTAATATACACAGAATCCGCTAAGAACGTATTTTCGAACATCATCGGCGCCATATACCAACCGAGGATCACTGATGGAATCGCAAGAAGAATCAGGGGAACTGTCACAACCCACGGAGATTCTTTCGGTTCTGCCGGAAGAATACTCTCATCATCACCATGATGGTCATGACCAAGTGTTTCATCAACGGTGTAACGCGGCTTACCATGGAACACAAGGAAGTACATTCTAAACGTGTAAAGCGCAGTCATAAACACACCGATTTCAAGCGCAATGAGTGCAAACTTAGAACCGAAGGTTGTACTGTGCTCAAGCGCCCAGATAATTCCCTCTTTCGAGTAGTAACCTGAGAAGAATGGCATACCGACAAGTGCAAGCGAACCAATAAGGGTTGTAATCCACGTAATTGGCATTTTCTTACGAAGACCACCCATGAAACGCATATCTTGAACGTGGCTCATACCAATAATAACTGAACCTGCGCCTAAGAAGAGAAGCGCTTTAAAGAACGCATGCGTTGTTAAGTGGAATGCCGCAAGTGAATATGTTGATGCACCGAGTGCAACCGTCATATAACCGAGCTGCGAGATCGTTGAATAAGCAATGACACGTTTAATATCACTTTGGAAGAGACCCAAGATACCCATAAAGAGCGCCGTGATCGCACCTAAGATTAGCACCATCGAGAGCGCCGTTGTGGAGAGCTCATAGATAGGCGACATACGCGCAACCATGAAGATACCAGCTGTCACCATCGTTGCCGCATGGATCAATGCCGAGATCGGCGTTGGGCCTTCCATCGAATCTGGTAACCAGACATGTAATGGCACCTGCGCTGATTTACCCATCGCCCCAATGAAGAGGAACACTGCTGCAAACGTCATGATATTCCAATCCGTTCCTAAGAAATGGAACGTCCCGGCTGCTTCTGGCAATCTCTCAAATGCTTCTGTGTACGTTAATGAACTTGTCATGTACGCGACACACGCAATACCAATTAAGAATCCAAAGTCACCCACACGGTTCACTAAGAATGCTTTCATGTTGGCATAGGTTGCCGTTGGTTTTTTGAACCAGAAACCGATCAAGAGATATGATACTAACCCCACAGCTTCCCAACCGAAGAAGAGTTGCATGAAGTTGTTAGACATCACAAGCATCAACATTGAGAAGGTAAAGAGTGAGATATAACTGAAGAAACGGTTATATCCAGGATCACCTTTCATGTATCCCACTGAGTAGAGGTGAACCATCGTTGAAACCGATGTAATCACAACCATCATCATCGCTGTTAGGTTATCTACTAAGAAACCCACACCGACGCTCAGTGAACCTGTACTCATCCACGTATAGAGATTTTCGTTGAAAATCGGTGCCGCACCTGACATATGCTCAACCAGAACATAGACCGAAAGCACAGCCGCAATTGCAACGAAACCAATTGTCACGGTATGCGCTACTTTTTCATTGATCACACGGCAAAACAGCCCCGAGATCGCCGAGCCGAGTAACGGCAATAAGACAATTAACAAATAAATGTATTTAAATTCCATTGCACTAGCCTCTTAATTCCGTAATTTCATCGACATTAATGCTACCGCGGTTTCTGAACACTAATACTAAGATTGCAAGACCAATTGCCGCTTCTGCTGCCGCTACTGCTAGCGTGAAGAAGACAAAGATCTGCCCGTTTAAATCGCCAGAGAATTGTGAGAATGCGACAAAGAGCGTGCTACTTGCAAGCAACATCAACTCAATACACATTAAAAGCACAATTAAGTTCTTGCGATTAATAAAGATTCCCGCTGCACTAATTCCGAAAAGAATCGTCGAGAGAATAATATAATCTTCAATGACTAAGCTCATTTACTTCTCCTCCACTTCTGTTACAGCATCATCACTTACGTCTTTAATAGGCGCTGGTGCTAAAGTTGCATAATCCATCTTCACCATACGTACACGCTCTGTTGGATTCGCTTTAATTGCTAAGCTTAAATCTACATTTTTACGTGTCAATGGCCCGATGCGTCGTGTTAAGGCGATCGCAGCAATCATCGCAACAAGCAGAATCATCGCCGTTGCTTCGAATGCGTAGATGTAGTTAGTATAAAGAACAACCCCTAACTCTTGCGCATTTGTGAGCTCAGCACCTTGTCTGATCATTTCAACGCCACCTTCAAGTGCAAAATTATTCACGATAAAGCTATCTCCCCCTAAGATCACAATTAAGATCTCAGCGATAAAGATAATCGCAACTAATACTGCAATCGGCAGGAACTTCACAAAACCCTCTTTGAGCATATCATGCGGAATATCGAGCATCATCACCGCAAAGAGGAAGAAGACCATCACGGCACCACAATAAATAATGATGAGCGCAAGCGCGAGGAATTCAGCTTGGAGAAGCAGCCAACAGCAACTTACCATTACGAAGATCAGAACTAGGTGTAGTACTGATGTCATCGTATTTTTTGCACTGACAACACGGACCGCAGAATAGATCGTGATGAGTGCGAAGATATAAAATAGTATCTTAAATAACATCCTCTCCCCCTAGTATAAATGAGAATCAAGCGCACGATCTTTAGCGATTTGTACTTCGTACTTATCGCCTAGCGCGAGCAAGGATTCTTTAGTGATGATGTTTTCGCCCTTCTCTTCCATGTGGTATTCAAAAACGCGCGTTAACACGATTGAGTCTACCGGACATGCTTGTTCACATAGTCCACAGAAGATACATTTGAAGAGATCAATATCATAACGAGTGGTTCGACGCGTGCCATCACCACGTTCTTCTGTATCAATGGTAATTGCAAGCGCAGGACAAACTGCCTCACATAATTTACAACCAATACAACGCTCTTCCCCATTAGGATAACGGCGAAGGGCATGAAGACCGCGGAAACGACCTGATTGCGGTGTTTTTTCAAACGGGTACTCAATCGTGAATTTTGGTCTAAAGAGATAACGAAAGGTAATACCTAAACCTTTACGTAATTCTCTTAACGTAAATGTCTCGTAGAGTGATTTTAAATATCTAAACATTGATAGTCCTACCTATTCCTTTAAAACCATGGTTTTAAACCGATGCCATACATTACGAGAACTACCGCAATCCATAAAAGTGCAATCGGGATAAAGAATTTCCAACCTAAACGCATGATCTGATCATAACGATATCCGGGGAATGTCGCACGTACCCAAATCATTGCAAAGAGGAAAAATGCCATCTTGATAATCATCCAGAAGAAACTGTCTGTCGCGAGTAGCGATAACACCGGAATATTCTGAACCGCCTCAACGCCTGAGAGCGGCGCATGCCATCCTCCGAAGAAAAGAAGGCTCATTAATGCCGATACCAAGATCATGTTTGTATATTCAGCAAGGTAGAATGTTACGAAACCCGTTCCTGAATACTCTGTAAAGTATCCTGCAACGATCTCTGACTCCCCTTCTGTCACTTCAAACGGTGCACGGTTTAACTCAGCTAATCCCGCAATGAAATAGATCACTGCCATCGGTAATAACGGAATAAAGTACCAGTTAATTAATCCAAGGCTGCCTGCTTGCTTGTCCACAATTACTGAAAAGTTTAAGCTTCCAGACATCATCACAACCGTAATCAATGCAAAACCCAGCGCGAGCTCATATGAAACTACTTGCGCTGCACTTCGGATTGCGCCGAAAATTGCAAACTTAGAGTTAGAACTCCAACCCGCCATGAGCGATGCGTAAACACCTAGCGACGTCATTGCGAGAATATATAAAATCGCAGAGTCCATCGATGAGCTTACCCAGCCATCATTGAAAGGAATAACCGCCCACACACCAAATGCGGTTGTAACCGCAATGAAAGGTGCGATTAAGAACATTGTTTTGTTCGCAGCAGATGGAATAATAAACTCTTTAAAGAGCATTTTTAGTAAATCCGCAAACGGCTGAAGAAGACCTTTAGGTCCTACGCGGTTTGGACCTAAACGGATATGCATATACCCAAGGACCTTACGCTCAGCAAATGTGAGGTACGCTACTGATAAAACGATTGGTAAGAAAATCACCAAGGTTTTAAGTAGAGCCCAAACAAGCGGATAGTGAATAATCGCCATAAACGTATCCATCTAATTTGCCCCCTTAATTGATTGATAGAAGTGCGTATCTCCGGCATATTCTGTTGGGATACGGACACAGCCTGCAGCTACTTTCTCAGAAATACGGGAGATAAAGGTGTTTTTACTATTCAGTAATGGCATGACTGCCCCTTCATCACTCGCATTATTAAATGCAATACGCGCACGTTTCGCAAGCGGCGTTTTTTGAAGCGCTTGTCCACGTCTTACATAAGCATCTGTTGAGTAAAGTGACGTAGTTGGCACAGCAAGAAGTCCTGATTTTTCAAGCGGTTTAAAATCAAATGCAATCGCCTTGCCTTCATTTGAGACTTCAGCTAATTTTGCATCATTCGCTTTTAACCATTTCGCAAGGATCTCTTCAGAACCAATATAATCAAAGCCTGCAAGTTCAAACTGATTGCCGAGCACACGAAGAATCTTCCAAATTGGACGCGCTTCACCATGTGGCATACTTGCTGCTTGAAGCGTTTGTACTTTACCTTCAAGATTTACAAAACTACCTGAACTCTCAGCCCAAGCTGCACCAGGGAGAATAACGTTCGATACTGACTTTAATGTTTCGCTCGCAAATGGTGTGATTGCAATCACCGCTTCCGCTGATTTTAATGCACTCATTGCATTACTACCATCGACAAAATCAAACTCCGGATCAATCGCGCCCACTAAAACGTATGCTTTAAGCGGTGCTTCAATCATTGAGGCTGTATTTGCTGCTGTGGAAGTCAGTCCTGTAATTGCTGCCGCTGAACTGTTTGAGCCTTGCGTAAAGTAACCCAGTTTTGCACCACTAATACGCGCAAGCTCAGAAGCTAAAGCACGAATCGTTGCAAACTGCGGATGACTGATTGCATCATGACCTAACACAATCCATTCACGCTCACCTTTCAATAACTGCTCTGCAATTGTTAAAACAGCTTCACCATTTACGGTATTGCTATTCACAACTTTTGCAAGATCCGTATTAATCGCTTCACCCTTCATCTCCGCCACTTTTACAAGGATCGATGAGAGCTCATTCACCCAATCAAAGGGATGTGCAATAATTTCTGCATTCATCGCATGTAATTGATCAGCACTGTAAGATGCAAGCATCGATACTTTCGCACCTTTCTTCACCGCATCACGGATACGAATTGCTAATACTGGCACTTCCATACGCGGATCTGCACCAATGAGGAAGATCGAATCTAAATGATTCACTTCTGGTATTGTGAGACCTAAGCTACGGAAAGTCGGCTCTGATTGCTCACCACTGAAGTCACGTTGGTTCAATCTATAATCAACATTTGTGAGCTTTAAACCATTTTGTAACTCTTTTACGAGCTGCATCTCTTCCACAGATGCCATTGGTGATACAAACATACCCACCTGATCAGCACCATATTTATCGATTGCGCCTTCGAGAATCAATTTCGTTGCTTTAAGCGCATCTGGCCACGATGCTTTTTCAAGCTCGCCATTGCCATTATCGATGAGCGGATGTGCCGCCCTATCATCACTTGAAAGCGCTTCATAGCTAAAACGGTCTCTATCTGAAATCCAAGGTTCATTAATCTCATCATTACGGCGAGATACCACGCGCGCAACTTTGCCGCGAAGCGTATGGATCTCTGTATTTGAACCGACACCATCATGCATACTGATCGAGTCATGGTTCATATACTCCCATGGACGCGCACCGTACTTAGAAGGTTTTGCGGTTAAAGCACCCACGGGGCAGATATCAATGATATTCCCAGATACTTCTGACACAAGCGAGTGCTTGATATAGGTAGAAATCTCTAAACGATCTCCACGATCTACACCGCCTAGTTCGCGCATCCCGGCAATTTCATCCCCAAAACGTACACAGCGTGTACATTGGATGCAGCGATTCATAAATGTTTCAACAAGTGGACCGATGTTGATTTTTTCAACATGGCGTTTCTCTTCAATATAGAGAGAATTATTCTGACCATACTCTGATGAGAAGTCTTGTAGTTCACACTCCCCACCTTGGTCACAGATCGGACAATCAAGCGGATGGTTGATCAACAAAAATTCCATAATCGCTTTTTGCGCTTCACGTGCCTTTTCGTTACGTGTGCGTACAATCATGCCATCCATTACCGGCGTTGCACATGCTGGCGCTGGTTTTGGCATACGCTCCACATCTACTAAGCACATACGGCAACTTGCCGCGATCGATAATTTATCGTGATAGCAGAATCGTGGAATCGTAATTCCTTCTTTATCTGCCACTTCGATCAACATCGTACCTGCGGGTGCTTGAAATTCTTTACCGTCAATATTTACGGTAAACATTTTAATGTCATTACTCATTATTTCGCCCCCTCAACCATGCTCTTACCATGTTCGATATAGTATTTAAACTCTTCTGGGAAGTGTTTCACAAAACTAAGAACAGGCATTGCAGCTGCATCACCGAGCGCACAAATTGTGCGTCCGCCAATGTTATTTGCAACATGGACTAATCGCTCTAAATCTTCCGGCTGCCCTTCCCCTTTCAAAATACGATCCATGATTCTAAACAACCAACCTGTACCTTCTCGGCACGGCGTACATTGTCCACATGACTCGCTGAAATAGAAACTTGAAAGTGTACGAAGCGCCTTCACCATATCTGTTGTTTCGTCCATCACGATCACCGCACCTGAACCCATCATCGATCCCGCATGTTTTGCGATAGAGTCATAGTCCATATTCGTCTCCATCATGATGTGCCCCGGAACAACGGGTACAGAAGATCCCCCTGGAATCACAGCTTTAATCTTACGACCTTGCCAAATCCCCCCCGCAAGCTCTAAGAGATCTTTAAACGGTGTTCCCATAGGAATTTCGTAGTTACCTGGCTTTGCAACATGCCCAGAGATGGAGAATATCTTCTGACCACCGGCTCCTGGAATTCCATGCTCTTTAAACCATTCAGAACCATTACGAATAATACGTCCAACAGATGCAAGCGACTCACAGTTATTGATCGTTGTTGGCTTACCATACAGACCAACAGCGGCAGGAAATGGCGGCTTAAATCGTGGTTGACCTTTCTTGCCTTCTAATGATTCTAAAAGCGCAGTCTCTTCCCCACAAATATAAGCACCCGCACCGAGCGAACCATAAAGATCAATCGATATGCCGGTACCTTGGATATTTTCACCCAAAAGCCCTGCATCACGAGCTTCTTGTACAGCGGCTTCAAAACGCTTAAACGGCTCTTCACTGAATTCGCCACGCATATAGTTATAACCCACTTTAGCGCCGATAGCATAAGCAGCAATTGCCATACCCTCGACCAATGCATGCGGATTAAATCTCAGAATATCTCTATCCTTACACGTTCCTGGCTCTGATTCATCCGAGTTACAGACAAGGTAGCTACTACCATCATCATTTTTCGGCATGAAGCTCCATTTAACACCCGTTGGGAATCCCGCACCACCACGGCCACGAAGCTCGGAGGCTTTTACCATGTCGATGATTTCTGCTTTCGAGAGTTCCCCTCTTAATATTTTCTTCCACCCATCGTAGCCGCCTAAGCTCATATAGGTCTCTAAAGACCATGGCTTATCGTGCCCGAGAGTGAAATAACAAACTTCATTTTGTACCATTAGTTTGCCTCTTTATTATCTGCTCTTGATTCGATACGGTCGAGAATCTCATCAATCTTCTCAATCGTTAAATTCTCATGATATTCATGATTGATTAAAGCCGCAGGTGCTGCTGTACAAGCCGCTAAGCACTCATCTTCTTTCTTAAGTGAAAAAAGACCGTCAGGAGTGGACTCCCCGGCCTTAATACCTAAGCGCGCTTCAACATGTGCTAATAACTCTTCACCGCCGCGAAGCATACAAGAGATATTCGTACAGATCATCACTGCGTTTTTACCGCAGGGCTTTGTCTCAAAGTTTGAATAAAACGATGCCACTTCATATACCGCGATCGGTGGCAAGTCGAGATAGTCTGCAATCGCATCCATTAACTCAACTGTCAAGTAACCTTCATTTTCATGCTGAACTTCACGAAGTGCAGCCAAAAGTGCTGATTGCTTCCGATCATCTGGGAAGCGTGCAAGCCAGCGATCAATTTCTGCTCTCGCGTGGCTACTTAAAATGCTTTCTCTATTTTTCATTTTAGCTACTCTATACTCTGTAAATCGTAAAATTAGCGGTCAATATCCCCGAATACCAAGTCTTGTGTCCCAATGATCGCAACTAAATCTGACAACATGTGACGGCGACCCATCTCTTCTGTTGCGGCAATATGTGCAAATCCAGGGGCTCTTAACTTCACTCGATACGGTTTATTTGCGCCATCTGAAACAAGATAGACACCAAATTCACCCTTAGGATGCTCTACGGCTGCATATGACTCCCCTTCAGGAACACAGAAACCCTCAGTAAAGACCTTAAACTGTTGAATCAATGCTTCCATCTCCTCTTTCGCATCACGTCTTTGCGGAATGGTCACACGACTATCTGTCGTCATCACAGGACCTGGATTTTCACGGAGCCATTTGATGCATTGCTGCACCAAGCTTGCTGACTGCTCCATCTCTTCTAATCTTACTAAGAAACGGTCATAACAGTCGCCATTTACGCCAACTGGCACATCAAACTCGAGCTGATCATAGACTGAATACGGCTGCGTTTTACGTAGATCCCACGCAATACCAGAACCACGAAGCATCGGACCTGAAAAACCCAGTTCCATTGCACGCTCAGGTGTCACAACACCGATACCCACAACACGACCTTTCCAGATACGGTTCCCTACGAGAAGATTTTTATATTCAACCATATTTTCATTGACGAAACGGTTGCAGAAATCTTCTAAGAAATCGAGAACATCCCCTTGACGGGCTTTATTAATTCGCGCTAATTTTTTCTTTGATCTAAATTTGCTTGGCTCATACTTTGGCATCTCATTCGGCAAGTCTTTCGCAACACCGCCCACTCGGTAGTAAAACGGGTGAATACGTGCGCCAGTCACCGCTTCTTGCATATCATAGAGCTCTTCACGGTCACGGAAGCAGTATAAAAGCATCGCCATTGCGCCCAAGTCATGTCCGTGTGATCCGAGCCACATTAAGTGGTTCATGATACGCGTTGCTTCATCCATCATCACTCGAATATATTGTGCACGAATCGGCACTTCAATGCCTAAAAGCTTCTCAACAGCAAGGACGAAAGCATGTTCGTTATTCAAGCATGAACAGTAATCAAGACGATCTAAATAACCGATTGATTGCGTGTATGGCTTTGCTTCCATCAACTTTTCTGTACCGCGATGCAGTAAACCGATATGAACGTCCGCTCTTTCAACTGTCTCGCCTTTCAGCTCAAGCACCATACGCATTACGCCATGAGCTGCCGGATGCTGCGGTCCGAAGTTGATTGTATAGTTTTCTATATTTGTTGTAATTGTCATCGTCTTCCTACCCCTTACGAATCATACGTGGAATATTCACACGTGACTCAATCGTCACAGGCTGATACACCACCCGGCGTAACTCTTCGTCATAGATCACTTCAACATTCCCTGTTAATGGGAAGTCTTTTCGCATTGGGTGCCCTACAAAACCATAGTCTGTTAAGATTCGACGTAAGTCTGGATGGTTTTTAAACGCAATCCCAAACATATCAAATACTTCACGCTCATACCAATTCGCGCCATTCCAGATATCAGTCACTGAATCAAGCATCGGAATAACATTATTAAGCTCACCATCTAAGTACGTTTTCACACGTAATCTAGCGTTATGAGAGAGTGAAAGCAGATGATAAACCACCGCAAATCGCTCAGTCATTGAGGCATTGTAAGCGCTCGCTTCTAAATGCTCGCCGGCTCTCCCGACTGCCTGAGGGGTTGTTCCACGACTGAAGCCATGGTTAGATGCTTCCACATCCCACTCAGTTAATCCGTATGCGGCATAATCTACGGCAGTAATATCGATCACCTGTTCAAATTTAAGATCATCGTTATGACGTAACATTTCCATAATTTCATGGATTTGTGCAGGCGCAACCGTAATCGTCAATTCGCCCACATCGATCACCGATTTTAAAATTTTGTCACCCAAAGTTGCTTCAAGTGTCGCAAGTAGCTCTTCTGGATTTCTAATAAACTTAGCCATCTTTCACCTACCCTAATCTTGCAATCGTACTGGTTCTTTTAATCTTGTCATGAAGACGCAAGATTCCGAACATTAATGCTTCCGCTGTCGGCGGGCACCCTGGCACATAGACATCAACAGGTACAACTCGATCTGACCCACGAACAACAGAATATGAATAGTGATAATAACCACCACCATTGGCACATGAACCCATGGAGATAACCCATTTTGGCTCTGGCATTTGATCGTAAACTTTACGAAGTGGTATTGCCATTTTGTTCGTCAATGTTCCTGCAATGATCATGAGATCAGATTGCCTTGGAGATGCCCTAAATACTGCGCCCCCAAATCTATCTAAGTCATATCTTGCAGCCCCAACGTGCATCATTTCAAGTGCACAACATGCAAGTCCAAAGGTCACAGGCCATAAAGAACCTGTTCTTGCCCAATTGATTGCCGAATCGAGAGTTGTGGTGACAAATCCCTCTTCCAACCTTGCTTCTAATCCCATTCAAGCGCTCCCTTCTTCCACTCATACGCAAAACCGACAGTCAATAAAACGAGAAAAACCACCACAGCCATAATGCCGGGTAGTCCAATCAATTTTAGCGCTGTCGCCCATGGTATAAGGAAGATTAACTCTAAGTCGAAAATAATAAAAAGAATTGCGATAAGAAAGAAGCGGACGTCGAATTTCATACGGGCATCTTCAAATGCCTCAAATCCGCTCTCATATGGAGATAGCTTTTCAGCGTTAGGCTTGCTTGGCCCTAAATAATATCCTAGGGCAACTAACACACCTGCGAAGGCGATACTGAAGCCGACAAAGACCGCTACAGGAAGATATTCCATCATAGCCAATTTTCCTCCAATACTCTGATTTAACTCATAAATTGATATAAACGAATATAAAGCGTACCCGAGTCCTCCCCGAATAAGCTTCAAAACTCTTGCATAAAATTGTATCCTAACCCATATATACTAATGGATTAGGCCGTAAAGTTAAAGTTTATCCTTAATTAAACTTTCCTTAATAGATACTCAAAATGGAAGATGTCGTTATGCTCTCAAATATTATTAAAAACGCTAATTCGAGCCTTATCAATTTTCTCCAAATAAATGACGAAAAATTCAGAACGATACGTCAATCGATTCATCAAAACCCTGAGCTTTCTCGTCAAGAATTTGAAACGGCCAATCTTATTGAGTCTCTATTAAATAGTTGGGGCATTGCTACAGAGCGGCTCGACAATACGGGCGTGATTGGAATTTTACAGAAAGGTAATTTTGAAAATACTCCGCGTATTGGTCTACGCGCGGATACAGATGCACTGCCTATTGATGAAAAGAGCGATCTTCCCTACGCATCTCAAAAACCCGGCATTATGCATGCTTGCGGTCATGATGGACATACCACCATGCTCCTCGCGGCTGCAGAGTATCTCGCAACAGAAGCAGAATTTGATGGCACAATCTACTTTATCTTTCAACCCGATGAGGAGGATCAAGCCGGTGCTCGCCGTATGGTAGAAGCGGGCTTGTTTGAAAAATTCCCGATGGATGCCGTATACGCAGTTCACAATTTCCCCGGCGCACGCCAAGGTCAAGTCCTTATTAAAAAGGGCCCACAGATGGCGGGGACATGCGAAATTTTAATTGATGTGTTTTCAAAAGGGGGTCACGCAGCACATCCGTATCAAACCGTAGATAGCGTGCTCGTGGCATCAGAAATTGTTGTCGGTCTTCAGTCTATCGTTTCACGCAATATCTCGGGGATTGATTCTGCGGTCATTACCATTGGCGCTATTCATGGTGGTCATGCCAATAACGTTATTCCGAACAAAGTATCCCTTCATGGCACGCTTCGTTATTTTGATCTTAAAATCAGAGATCTTATTAAAACTCGCATCGAGCAGCTCACGCAAGGAATCTGTAGTGCTTATGGCGCAACCTGCGAGGTAAGATTAATTGATGGCTATATTCCTACGATTAATCATGATGCGGAAACAGAGATTGCCACAGGTGCCATTAAGACACTTATTCAGCCTGACTATATATCGCACGAAAAAATCGCCTCAATGGGTGCCGAAGACTTTGGCTTTATGCTGCATGCTTGCCCTGGTGCTTACTTCTATCTCGGCAATGATGCTGATGAGTCCTTCACAGGTTTACATACCGATCAATATGACTTTAATGATGACAATATTCTTATTGGCGGTGCAATTTGGGCGACGCTTGCGCTTCACTTTATGAAAAACTATTCTAAATAGCGCGAAAAGCATCAAAAGCGTTACAAAAAGTGGCAGTACTATTTTGACTGACTCCTTATTCCTTGTGATTATCAATAAATATTTACAACTATAAATTTCATATCTCAGAGGCTAGATCAGAATATTCATTTTACGACGCCAATCATGCTACGCTTTTGTATACTCCTAAAATAACGACCGTTAATCTCATGTAAACATATTTACAATAAAATTATCTTTATAAAAAGATATTAACATTTAATGACTGCATATCACCTGCCAAAGGCGATTTCCCATGCAGTATCTATGGTATAATTCACGCTTTGCCAGGAGGAGAACCTATGAGCGTCACTAAACCCCTTTATCGTCCACGTCGTATGCGCAGAAACCCTGCGATTCGCCAATTAGTTCAGGAAAACTTCTTTGATCTTAATGATCTTATCTGCCCTGTTTTCGTAGAGGAAAATATTCAAGATAAGGTTGAGATCAAAACATTGCCGGGAATTTACAGATATCCGGAAAAAGATCTTGAAAAAGAGGTTCTAGAACTTCAAGCCCTCGGCATTCGTTACATCATGCCCTTCGGTATCTCTCACTGCAAAGATGAGACGGGTAGCGATACTTGGAGCGATGAAGGCTTCCTTGCACGCATGATCCGCACAATCCGCAAAACAGCGCCTGAAATGGTCATTATTCCAGATATCTGTTTCTGTGAATATACATCTCATGGCCATTGTGGCGTGATTTGTAATGGCGAAGTCGATAATGATGCCACAATTGAAAATCTTGCCAAGCAAGCCGTAACAGCAGCAAGAGCCGGCGCCGACATTTTAGCGCCCTCAGCGATGATGGATGGCCAAGTATTAGCAATTCGTGAGGCTCTTGATGAAGCAGGCTTTGAGCACGTGGGCATTTTAGCGCATGCGATTAAATTCTCCTCAGCATTTTATGGTCCTTTCCGAGAAGCCGTAAACTCTGAGCTCTCTGGCAACCGTAATGGTTACCAAGCGGACTTCGCTAATGGTCGTCAAGCGATGATTGAAGCGAGCCTTGATGAGCAAGAAGGCGCAGACATCTTAATGGTTAAGCCCGGAACACCGTATCTTGATCTTTTAGCACGCCTTCGCGACCGCACTGATTTACCGCTCGCGGCATATCAAGTGGGTGGTGAGTACGCAGCCATTAAATTCGCCTCGCTTGCTGGTGCACTGGATGAAAAATCCATTGTCGCAGAAACGCTTATCGGCTTTAAACGTGCCGGCGCGGATATGATTGTGAGCTACTACACCAAAGAAGTTGCAACATGGTTGAGAGACAAGCAGATCGATAGCTTAAGCAAATAGTGAAATAAACAGGCATCTAAACAGGCCTATATTGTGAATATATAGGTCGCTATGTCCAGTCCGTTCAAGCAGATGCTTCGAACCCACTGCGCCAATCTACATATCAATATCATTTTGGACCCGAAAGATTCCATACATTTTTGAAAGCGATTTTAACGAATATGAAAACTAGTCAATTCCTAATCAGTACCCTACGTGATACTCCTAATGATGCCGAGATCAAATCTCATCAATTAATGTTGAGAGCGGGTCTTATCCGCCGTGTAAGCTCAGGTATCTATAGCTGGAGCCCGCTTGGTTTACGCGTGTTGAAAAAAACAGAAGCAATCGTACGAGAAGAGATGAACAGAGCCGGCGCACTTGAAATGTTGATGCCCTCAAGCCAACCAGCTGAGCTTTGGGTTGAATCGGGTCGTTGGGAGCAATTTGGTCCGGAATTACTCCGCTTTAAAGATCGCCATATGCGAGATTACTGTTTAGGCCCAACGCATGAAGAAGTGATTACTGACTTCGCGCGCCAAGAACTGAAAAGCTATCGCCAGCTCCCGATTAACCTCTATCAAATTCAGTGGAAGTTCCGGGATGAGATTCGTCCTCGTTTTGGCGTCATGCGTTCACGCGAATTCCTCATGAAAGATGCTTACTCTTTCCATATTGATGCGGAATCTCTCGATGAAACATACAATAAAATGTATCAAGCATACTCCAATATTCTTGATCGTTTAGAATTAGAATACCGTGCAGTATTCGCGGACTCTGGCGCCATTGGCGGTAGCAAATCTCAAGAGTTCCACGTTGTAACGCAAGCGGGTGAAGATGCAATTGTTTACTCAACAGAGTCTGATTATGCAGCAAACGTGGAAGCCGCAGAAGCGATCGCAGTCGGCACGCGTTTAGCAGCAACGCAAGCACTGACTAAAATTGAAACACCCAACGTCCACTCTATTGAAGAGCTCGCGGCATTTTTAGACTTACCCGCAGAACTTCACCTCAAAACACTTATTCTCCATGGCGTCAAAGATGAGCTTATCGCAGTCTGTTTACGTGGTGATCATGAATTGAATGAAGTCAAAGCTGAAAATAGTGGTCTTTTCAAAACGCCACTTGAATTTGCAACAGATGAAGAAATCGCAACGCAACTCAAGACAACACCGGGCTCAATTGGCCCTGTAAATCTTCCTATTCGTATTATCTTCGATCGCCAAGCTGCGCTTATGAGTGATTTTAGCTGCGGTGCAAATGAGACAGGTTTCCATTTCACGGGCGTGAATATCGGCCGTGATCTGCCTGAAGCTGAAGTATTAGATCTGCGTGAAATTAAAGTTGGCGACCCTTCCCCTTGTGGCAAAGGTACAATCGCAATGGCACGCGGCATTGAAGTGGGGCATATTTTCCAACTCGGTGATCGTTACTCAAAAGCCATGAATGCAACAGTACTAGACCAAAATGGAAAAGCGACTGTTATGCAGATGGGTTGCTATGGAATCGGCGTTACGCGCATCGTGGCAGCCGCGATTGAACAACGCAATGATGATGCCGGCATTATCTGGCCATCAGCGATTGCACCTTTTGCAGTATCATTGATTCCTATGAACTATAGTAAATCAGCGCTCGTAAAAGAGACCACTGACAAGCTCTATGATGAATTAATGGCGCTCGGTGTTGATGTTCTTCTGGAAGATCGTAACGTTCGCCCGGGTGAAGCATTTAGTGATCATGAGCTGATTGGTATTCCGCTTCGCGTTGTCATCGGCGATCGTACTCTTAAAAACAATGAAGTTGAATTCAAGGGTAGAACTGACGAAGAAGCAACGATGGTACCTGTTGCCGATATCGTGAGTTTCTTAAAAGAGAAATTAGCATAATAATATCGCTAATATCGCTCAAGCACGCACCTTTATACACAACGAGAGTGCTCATGAAAATCATAACTCTCAAAAGACCGCTATTATAGCGGTCTTTTTTATTGTAACAGTTTTACACACCGCAGAAATAAACCTCGCGTACTGAACGGGTAACAGCCCTTAAATGCAGATAGAACATGCGCATCTCTCTTATCAAAAAATAATTACCCCAACGATATCCAACGGGTTATTCACAAAGTTATCCACAGAAAATATACATATATGGGCAAAGAAAAACGCACATCAGAATGACTTCTAATATGCGCTTTATACAGATCGTATTTTAATATGAATTTTACAAGTTAAATCGATGCGTCCGCTTGCGCTTTTGCTTTCTCTGCGCGAAGTGCTTTCTGCTCTTCGATTGTGAGTGCAATATTATGGCGCAGATAGACCGGCGAAACTTGGTCTGCATATAGACCTAAGCCTTTTTCAAGATCTTTCATCGCTAATAACGTTAAATCTCCTGCTCTAGGATAATTATGATCTTCAACTAAAGTGACGCCCATCGTCTCGAGTGCTGATTCATCAAGTAACCAGCCATCACCGACACCGAGAAATTTAAACTCGCCATATTTCCCGGTCTTGGACTCTATCCCTTCTCTAATATCATCGAGCTTCGCATAGATCTCTTCTAATGAGTTGACCTGATCTTTCTCAATGATCTTCAGATCCCCATCATCATCTAGCGCATATACGCCCCAATACACTTCCTGCATTTTGGCATCCATTACGGGCATGACAATCGCATCGGGATTCTCTTCTAATACCGGATAAGCAAGCGCCGCAAGTGTTGAGATAGGAACGATAGGAATATTTAACCCCGCACCTAAACCTTGTATAAATCCACATGCAATTCTGAGCCCCGCAAAGCTTCCTGGGCCAACCGTGAAGGTTAACCCATGAAGTTCTTTAAACTCAATCTCTGCAGCTTCCATGACCTCTTCTGTCATCGGCTTTAATAACTCTATGTGCTTACGAGGCGCAAGCGTTAACCGCTCAACGATCTCGCCATTGACATAGACTGCCGCTGAACATGCTTCTGTAGAAGCATCTACCGCTAATATTTTCATGGATTATTCAACGATATATTCAGTACTGCAATACGGGCAGTGGACCTTTCCATCTTGATTTGGCGCGAGATAGACTCTTGGGTGATATCCCCACGCATCCACATCAATCGGTGGACAGCAAATCGGTAGTTCTTGTTCTGTCAGTTCTACTTTTTTTTGATCTAATGCCATGATTTTACTCCTTAGCGTGAAATCGGTTTGTACTTAATTCGTGTAGGATTATCTGCATCATCGCCTAATCTACGACGACGGTCAGCTTCATACTCTTCATAGTTTCCTTCAAACCATTCTACATGAGAATCACCTTCAAAGGCTAGAATATGCGTCGCAATTCTATCTAGGAACCATCTATCATGCGAAATCACCACAACACAGCCCGCAAATGCAAGAATAGCATCTTCAAGCGCACGTAATGTTTCGATATCGAGGTCGTTCGTCGGCTCATCGAGAAGAATTAAGTTTCCGCCTGATCTTAAGACTTTTGCAAGGTGAACACGGTTACGCTCTCCCCCTGAAAGATCGCGGATCAATTTCTGCTGATCTGAGCCTTTAAAGTTAAAGCGCCCACAATAAGCGCGCGATGGCGTTTCGTAGTTACCGACTTTAATAATGTCAGATCCACCTGAAATCTCTTCCCACACAGTCTTTGAACCATCAAGCGCATCACGGCTCTGATCCACATAAGCCAACTGCACACTATCACCGACACGGAATACACCGTTATCCGCTTCAAGTTGCTTTGTCATGAGATTAAAGAGCGTTGATTTACCGGCACCGTTAGGTCCAATCACCCCAACAATACCACCCTTTGGTAGATTAAAGCTTAAGTTTTCATAGAGAAGCTTATCCCCGAATGCTTTAGCAATATCCGTCGCTTCAATCACGAGATCACCTAAACGTGGACCTGGTGGAATATAGATTTCCATCGTTTCATTACGTTCTTGGAACTCTTGGCTCTCTAACTCTTCAAAACGCGCTAAACGTGCTTTTGATTTTGTTTGACGACCCTTAACACCTTGACGAACCCACTCAAGCTCTTTCTTAATCGCTTTAGCACGTGATTCTTCTTGCTTTGATTCTTGCTCTAAACGACGTGTTTTTTGATCTAACCAGTCTGAATAGTTGCCTTCATAAGGAATACCATGACCACGGTCTAGCTCTAAAATCCATCCCGCAACATTATCAAGGAAGTAACGGTCATGCGTTACCGCAACAACTGTTCCTGGATAATCATGCAAGAAACGCTCAAGCCATGCGACAGATTCTGCGTCTAAGTGGTTCGTTGGTTCATCAAGAAGCAACATATCCGGCTTCGAGAGCAGTAACTTACAGAGTGCTACACGACGTTTTTCACCCCCTGAAAGCGTTGCAATATCTCGATCCATTGGCGGAAGGCGAAGTGCATCTGCCGCGATTTCAAGTTGGCGATCAAGGCTATGACCATCACTACTTGCTAAAATCGCTTCTAATTCTGCTTGCTTTGCCGCTAATGCATCAAAGTCCGCATCTGGCTCTGCATAAGCTGCATAGACCGCATCTAACTCTACTTGTGCATTTTTAATGTCGCCGAGCGCTTCTTCTAAGTTGCCGCGTACATCTAATGCTTCGTTTAGCTTTGGTTCTTGCTCGAGGAAACCAATTTTAGTTCCTGGCTGAACACGTGCTTCACCCTGAATATTTTTATCCACGCCCGCCATAATGCGTAAAAGCGTTGATTTCCCTGATCCGTTTAATCCTAAAACACCAATTTTGGCCCCAGGGAAGAAAGAGATCGAAATATCTTTCAAGATCTCCTTGTTCGGTGGTACGACTTTACTCACACGATTCATCGTGTAGATAAATTGTCCTGACATATATTAAAATCCTTATCTAAAGATAACTTGATCAATCTCGCAAGTCTGACCAATGGCTTGTACAAATTATTTTCCGATATTCTACCCTATATTGCGTTAAATTGATGCCAAAGGCTGAGTTTTTTTCAATTACTCACACCCCTTTTATCAATCCTTATTGCATTCACTCGCTATCCGCACACTATTTATGGGCATCTCTAAGCTGTATTACTGACTATCTCCATGATAATGTGATAGTTGTATCTGATGATGACAAATAGTGATGATCTTATAGAGAAATAATGACCGTAATAAATGTCGGTGAAAGGTCTGTGAGGAAGCCATCTTTCATGTTTCTGTGAAATACTATTGATCCCTCTGTGCCCCTTCTCTCTCTAAGAATGATTCAATCACATAATAAGCACAATTAAAAAACTAACAACCTCAAGGAGAAGATTATAATGCCTTATCAAATCACACTCAAAGCGCAAGGTGACATCAGCAATCTCGTCAAAGAAGATATCTCGCTAGCACCCCCTTCAAAAGGGGAAGTCACAATCCAGCAAACCGCTATCGGCCTGAATTTTATCGATACTTATCATCGCGATGGCCTCTATAAGCTTGAAACGCCGACCGTTATTGGCCAGGAAGCCGCCGGCGTGATCACCGCTGTTGGCGAAGATGTAACAGGCTTTAATATTGGCGATAGAATCTGCTATGCCAGCGTTTTAGGTGCTTATACTTCCGAGCGAAATATATCCACAGAAAGACTTATTAAAATCCCCAGCAGTATCTCTTATGCGGAGGCGGCATCTTCGCTCATTCGCGGCGGCACAGCCAGTTACCTTCTTTTTGATCTATTTAAGCTACAGTCAGAGCATACGGCGCTGATTCATGCCGGCGCCGGCGGCGTTGGTCAAATTCTTATTCAATGGGCGAAAGCAATTGGTGCAACGGTTATTACGACAGTTGGCAGCGCAGAGAAAGCAGAAGTTGCTAAAGCTTTGGGGGCAGATCTTGTGATTAATTACCGCACTGAAGATTTTGCAAAACGTGTCCGTGAATTTATGCCGGATGGCGTAGATGTTGTCTATGATGGTGTCGGTAAAGATACTTTCTTGCCATCGCTCGATTGCTTAAAGCTCCTCGGCATGATGGTCTCATTTGGGAATGCATCGGGTGCGCCGCCGGCGATCTCCCCGCTATTACTCCTTGAAAAAGGCAGCCTCTTCTTAACCCGCCCGAACCTCAATGCTTATACATCGACAAAAGAGCGTTACCAAACCGTAATGGATCGTTGGTTCTTAGCGCTCAGCTCAGGTCAAATTAAACTCTCGCTACAACAAACATTCCCGCTCTCAGATGTCGGCCGAGCCCATCAAGCACTTGAAAACAGAGAGATCGTCGGCTCTGCTGTATTAATCCCTTAATCCGTAATAGTCATAATAGTCAGACTATAAACCAAAGCGCCATGTCTTCATTGTCATGGCGTTTTCTATGTCGAATCGTTCACCACTCTTTATTTACTTAAAACTACCCTAAATACGCATTAAGACCTATTTTATTCCTCAAGCTTACTATTTACTATAAAATGGTAAGCTTAATCGCAAACTGACATTAATTTAAAGAGGAAATGATTCATGGCTGAGTTTTTAGCACTCCTTACCGGTGCTTTTTTTATTGGTTTTGCAGCCCAAACACACTGCGTTGGAATGTGCGGGCCTGTCATTGGAATACTCGGCATGAATAACTCTTACAAACGTATTCCTGCCGCCATTCTTTATAATTTTGGCCGCATCACAACCTACACGCTACTCGGCGTTATTGGTGGTTTAATTGCAGCCTCAGTATCAGATATATCATCCATACAATATGTGATTCGCTATGTTGCCGGCGGCATTATGATTCTCATCGCATTACAATTATTTGGTATGCCCCAAGCTTTAGGCTTTATCGAAAGACCCTTTCAATATATTTGGAAACCTATTCAAAAATTCTCTCAGCGCTTTTTCCCTATCCGCACTGCTCGCGGTACTTATACAGTAGGCATGATATGGGGATTACTCCCCTGCGGCGCTGTTTATGGCCCACTCGCCATTGCAATGGGTGCGGGATCTGTTGCTAAATCCGCTGGTATTATGTTTGCTTTTGGCCTTGGCACACTCCCCCTGATGCTAGGTCTTGCTATTTTTGGTAACTTTGTCGGTCACTTTTTTGCAAAGAAAAAAGTTCGTATGATTGCCGGCATCATGGTGTTAATGATGGCGATCTATTACCTGGGCTGGATCGCGCCACAAGAAAAAGTATCGAAGCGAGCGGCCACACTCAGCACGCAAACTGAACAGATCAGAAGTGGCGAAAAAAGCGCGACTGATATGCTAGAAAATTTGAAAAACTCAGGCCATGGACATGGCGAGTCTCATAACGGCCACGGGACTCAAGCTCAGGATATGCACTCTTCGCATGATGAATCTCCGGAAAATGATGCGCATCATGCTACTCATCATTAAATATCTGTAAATTACCTGTAAATTTTCTAGATCTGTTTTAAGATGATTTTAAATCGAAATCAAGCTTTGATGACAGTATTGAAAGGATTCAGGGAATCATGAGTGCATTTGTCGTAGAGAAAGGTAATAATAGATTATAAGGTGATATATTTGCGCATTAATGTAAAAAATTAGCATTCTGCCATATCACTTCTCGGAATAAAAAATAATAACAGACATATCGATATACATCAGAGTAAAAGGGGCTATCACACATGAGTAAACGCTATAAAATCCATTCTAAAGTCTATGAAAGATATGAGAACTTTATGCATATCATTGAAGATACAGAAACCGGTGAGGCGATCATTATTGATCCTGCTTGGGATGAGGAGTATTTTACAGATGAAATCGAGCGATTAGGGGTTAAACCTGTCGCTATTTGGCTGACTCATGGCCATCATGATCATGTCAGCGCTGTACAGATGCTGAGGGATTTCTATCCGATGCCAGTGTATGCATCTAATATCGAAATTGATTTTATTAATTCATACCCTAAAGGCGATTTACCGCCTGCATTTAGAGAGCTACCGGATGATGTCATCCCGCTTTACGATAATGATACGCTTGATTTTGCCGGCGAAAAAGTCCGTGTCATCAATACACCAGGACATAGCTCAGGATCTATCTGTTTTCTCTTTTCAGATGATATCATTACCGGTGATACGCTCTTTGTCGATGGTTGTGGGCGTGCTGATATTACCGGCTCCGATCCAGAGCAGCTCTTTGATTCGCTGAATCGCATCATCAAAGAAGTCCCCCACCATGTGACAATTCATACGGGGCACTCCTATGGACCCTCACCAACGGCAACGCTTGCGTCACAAATAAAGACGAATCCCTATCTACAAAAACTTGATGATAAAGAACACTTTATTCAATATCGTATGGGGCAATAACATATATTCTTTCTGGGTAAAAGAATGCTGAGGATAAACGAAATGATGTCTCGATACTATTTGACACCACTACTATCACTCCTGTTAGGGATTTCTATCTCCTTTGGTGATGCATGTGAAAATCGCGGCGACCTCTCTTTAAAGTTTTGTGATCGCAACTTCAATCTTGTTGCGGATACGCCCAGTGACCCAAATGAGTGGATTAATCCAGATCCACTCATTATTAGCCTTATACCCAATGAAAACCCTCTGTCTTTTGCCACTGAAATGGCTGATTTTTATCAATACCTTAAATCCTGTCTGGATAGAAATGTCATCTTCTATCCCCTACAAAGTAGTGATGCTGAAATTGACGCCATGAAAAACGGCCGAATTCATGTTGCCAGCTTTTCATCCGGAACAACAATTATTGCCGTCAATGTTGCAGGTGCCGTGCCATTTGCGGTGAAAGGGGATATTTCAGGCCCCGTTGACACTAATATGCTCGTTATTGTCAGAGCTGATAGCCCTTACCAATCTCTTTCTGATCTCAAAGGAAAGCGAGTAGCCCATGTCAATGCAACCTCTTTTACCGGTCATCTTGCTGCGCTCTCTTTTCTGCCGAGTGAGGGCATTGAACCCCATACAGATTACCAGATCTATTTTTCAGGAAAACATAACCGATCAATTAACGGTGTAAAATCAGGTGATTATGATGCAGCAACAATTGCGTCTGAAGTCTTAGATCGAATGGTGGCCGGCCAAGATGTCAGCTATGATGATTTCCGTATCCTCTATAAAAGTGATGCGCTACCTTCCGCGGCCTTTAGTTACGCGCACAATCTTGCGCCCGATCTACAAAATCAACTTAGAAGCTGCTTTTATAATTATAAATTCACACCTGAAATGACTGCATCATTTCTAGGAAGTGATCGCTATTTACCTATTAACTACAAAGATAGCTGGAAAACAGCGCGAGAAATTATTCAACAATAGCCTAAAAAACGCGCATTCATGCCACATCGTAAGGAACCTGTACTTTTCAGATTTATAGCGCCTTATTAAAGCGCAGCTCATGATATAAAAAACGATTGGGATGGATGGCTGCACGCAAGATACCGGGATATTTCTCAATACCCCCTGTTAAATACAATGCAATCATTTCCCCTGCAATCGGCGCCGTAATCATACCGCGAGAGCCATGTGCAGTAGAGAGATAAAGTCCCCTCAGCCACGGTACATTGGCATCCGGAATCACCTTTGCATCTAAACGAATCGCATTAAACCGCGCTAAAAAAAGTGACCGATCTGCAATAGGCCCCACAATCGGGAGCGAGCCCATTGCACTCGCGCGCGTTGCAGCTCGCCCCTCAAGCGCCGCCAACGCTTTTACAATCAGCGCGTTTTCTAGATACGCCCCCTGCCCTTTCTCCTGATTGTCTAATGTTGCAAACTGTGTCAATCCTAGCGCATCGATGATCTCTAAGGAATTTAAAGCTAACATCTCAACGTTCTCAAGATGCTCACTAGCCGTCGGATTTCCACCTGGCTGATCACGGTGAAAAGTTGCACCAAATGTCGTACAAGCGGTACCATTCATCATCTTTGCTGGGGCAACATACCCCTCACCACTCACAACAACTTGTAGATTAGATACGCCTTTTACCGTCGTCGTCTGTCCCCTCACAACGGTAAATGGAATACTTTTACAAGGGGCAAGCTTAGAGACTTGATCCGCCATTGCTAAGACAACAGCCTTTCCAATCCGCGGCAGATTACCTTTAATATCTACCTGCCATAGCGGTGCCTGATCATGCTCACCACTTCTTAGCATTTTCACAGCGGATACATCACTCTCCGTCACAAGTGTAATATTCGGGTGATTTAATAACGCTCTCACCAATGCAGGCGGTGATACCCAGCCTGAACGAGGATAAAAAAGCCCGCCTGAAGTTAAAGAGATGCCAGCGAGTCGACTCGCTTCAGCTTGATTGACCGCATACAATAAACTATCGTCATATATTTCCGCCAAGCGAGCCTGATTCTCTTGTTGCTTGGGTGTTTGAGCAAGCTGCAATAATCCAGAATCATCCCAATCATCCCCTTTTTTAAGCAAACCTCTTTCCGTTAATAGCCTTAAAATAGCTAATGTCTTCTCAAAACCTGCTGTAATTAGATCATTTTGATAGGTGAGATTTGGCGATAATTTCAGATATAGCATGCCCTGAACATTTCCTGATCCCAACGTTGCCGGTTCCGCCTCTTTTTCTAAAACTTGCACACGAAAACCTTGCTCCGCCATCTCAAAAGCGACACTTGCACCGGCAATACCCGCACCAATAACAATAATATCCGCATCAAAATGATGCTGCGCATATTGCTCACTATTCAAAGAGAGCGGGGAATATTGATTCCATGGCGCAACTAAATCAGTCATTCACTTATTTGCCTTCACTCAAAAAAAGATAAAAATCAGATCACTAAAACCTGCACATATCCGAGGGTTATAGTGCTGCACGCTTTCGATCATACTGTATATAAAGCATATTCCTATGTTAAATAGAAATAACGTAGCGTTATCATACAATGTTCTATAAAATAGGTCCGATAGAATATTTAATTCAGAGTTATTCTTCATTTACTATGGATATTTAACTCCTTCTTGCAACAATTAAGGCAAAAAATTATGAAAAAAATGATTAAAGTTGGTCTTGGTCTCTTATTTGTGACCGTACTTGCAGCATGTAATGATAAAGCTGAAACAGCGGTTGAAGCCGAAGCTTCTGCAAATGAAGCAGCTGTTGTCAATACCGTTACTGAAACAGCTGTCTACGAACTTGAACAACCAGGCGTGACCATTAAAATGACAATTTTTGGCGAAAATGACAAAGTTACAAAACAGATCACAAATAGCACAATCGAATACTCAGCAATTGGTGCTTCTGATGCCGAACAAGCTAAAACAATTTTAGATGAAGTGACAAACAATACTGATTACGGTGCCATCCAAGGTATTACTTATAAAATGGAGTATGGCCCAACTTCAGCACAAGAGAGCATTGAAGTCGACCTCACAAAAGCAGATCTTAAACAGCTTTCAGAGCTTCCAGGTTCCGCATTTGAAGGAAATCCAGAGCAAGGCATCAGCTTCTCGGCAACGGGTACGCTTCTTGAGAGCTCAGGTTTTACAAAACTTTCTGAAGAGACTAAAGACTAAGTAGATCCATCCGTTTCGATTCATCGTTATCATCAACATTGAATCAATATGAGAAAGTCGTAAAAGTATTTAAAACATAGATAAAACCCGAAAGTAGATATCTACTTTCGGGTTTTTTAGTGTCTCTGAAAAAGTTTAGAAAAACTTTACTGAAGACTGATTTAGGGAGAGGAAAAGATAACATAAGTTCCTTTACCCCTCCCTAAATCATGCTCAACTCACACCTTCAAAAAAATGCTGTCAGTCGTCTATCAAAATGATAATGACACTTAATCATTCGGTCTATTTTAGCAATTTAAAATCAACATCCCCTTCAGCTTGAATCAATTTTGCCGCCGCTTCCGCATCCTGATTGGGGTCTGGCACTTGTGTATCTCGCACAACTGTCGCTTGTAATTTACGGAAATATCGCGTCAGGCCATAGATTGCAAGCAAGAAATAAACACCCATCTGGATAATAATTAGGAGTAACTCTGGAATAACATTTTGAAAGCCACCATCCATCTGATTCAATGTAATCATACTTGTAATCGCTGGAAAGACCGGGAAGATATAGTCAAAAATACGCAGACCCCAAGGAATCATCTCTACCGGCCAACTCATGCCTGAAATAAAGAATACAAGCATACTCGATGGTAAAATAATCAAGAAAATATCATCAAATTTCTTGAAAAGTAACCCGATACAGATCGACATAAATATCGTTGCGGATAAAAAGACAAAACCAAATAGCGCAAGGTGCCCTAAACTCCCATGAAAGGGGAGTTGATAGAATATCGGTGTTAAACCCATAAAACAGAAGAAGATGACAATGCTGACCAGATAAAAGGCCATCCATTTCCCCACCAATGCACAAAACCCCACCGCTAAAGGCGATGCCTTAGCATCTTGCACCAATGATTTATCAAAGTCTGAACGTCTGCCTAACACCATAGAGATCACAAGCCCTAAGAAAAGGCATTGATACACAATCAAGACATATACGGGCGGAATAACGTAAGTTGCGTAACCATTTTGAGGATTATAAAGCGGAACGACAACTGGTACTATCGGCGCACTTTTACTTAAAGCCACCGCAGGATCAACCCCCATTTGAATCTGTTTTGCTGCGCCTATCTCCTGGCTCATACTCTGTATGACGGACTGCACGGCAGATGTCATACGGCTATAGATAATCACATAACTCGCATCCCCATAGTAGGAAAATCCGCCAGGGCGACCACTTAAAACATTTTGCTCAAATCCTGGGGGGATATAAAAAATGCCATATACGTCGCGATTACGCATCATATGCTCAGCTTCACTCATACTACCCACATAAGCCGTAATCTCAATTCGATCAGTTGCATCTAAATTTCGTAAAATTTGACGACTCATCGTCGTATTATCCAAATCGACAACCACAGCGGGTGCATCTCTCACAACTTCATTATCATAAGGAATAGGATAATAGAAGAAATACATTAATGATCCCATTACAAATACGCTAACGATCGCATCGAGGCTAAACAACGTATAGAGTTCATGAAAAAATATGCGGATGATACCTTTAAACATTCTTCTTCCCTTTCTTCTTTTTCAGCATATACATTCTGCCCACAACAAAGGGATAAGAAACAAGGCCTATTAATACTAGCCAAATTAATGGCACTAAATTATAAGGCAGTTCATGCCCTCGGATCGTCTGGTCTAATCTAATTTCGACATACCAAGTAATCGGCAATACCGCGCCCCAAGCCAATGCGTACCAGCTCATAGCAATCCGCGGAAAGTACAATCCGATAAATCCAAATGCCGGTGATGAAAAACTACTTGCGGCGCCATAATTCAGTACCTTTTCTGGCAACCAAAAAGTTAATATGGCAGCCCATAGCTGTGCCGTTGCGACAAAAAGGGCAGTTCCGATATATAGTATCGTGAGTGATCCTCGCACCGGCATATCATAAAATAGTATCAAGATGGCATCTAGCACCATATGGGCCACTACAAACCACAAAAGATAAGGGATCATCTTATTAATGAGATAACGGAAGTAACTTCCGTTTGCCATTGCAAGGGGAACCGCGATTCCGCCGCTTTTATACTTATCACGCGCAAAGGTAAAGACCATAACCATCATGATAATAATCTGTAATAACGTCGAAACAACACCATTATTGAGCGTATAGTTATAGTTTAACGTCGGATTAAAGACCGTATGAACTTCAAGCTGTATCGGTGAAAGTTGCTGCGCAGCAATCGGCCTTGCAATTCCTTCCTTTAATACCGTATTGGTTTGATATTTACTAAGCACTGAAGTTAATGCGACCGTAAAGCCATTTTGTAAAACGCTACCGATAGACATATATTGGTTATTATAAAAAGCGGCCACTTGTGGTGATTCATTCACAAGCATTAACTTTTCAAAATCATTGGGAATATAGACAATGCCGTATACATCTTGGTCCAATAAGCGCTGCTTCGCATCGTATAATGATGTATCTCTTGCAGAGATTAAAATCTCAGGCTTCGCCGCTAAATCTTGAATCAATGCCCTTGATGCCACTGAGCGATCCATATCCACAACTGACACAGGCATCTGTAAAATCGTGCCTTGCGACAATAGCGCCGTATAGAAGATAACGACTAAGAGCGGATAACAAAAAAGAGCGAAAAAGAGCGCCTTTTCGCGAAATATCAACGTCATCTCGCGATATAAAATCGAGAAATAATGTTGTCTTACTGTGGCCTCTGTAACTCTATTTTTCATTAGACCCTTTACTCTCCAGCTTTACGTCGTGATTTCCAATCTGCAACAACGCTCATTCCTGGCAGTAATCGATCCTCTTTCTGAATAGGCTTTGCCCGAACTTCAAATGTTCTTAAATCAAAGTCGCCTGTTGCCTTGGTCGCATTCCAATTCGCAAATTGCCCAAGTGGATTAATCGCCTGGATATACACTTCAATATCTTTTTTCAATGCCGGAACATAAATCGTGAAATGATCCCCTACCGCGGCATAATTAAGATGGTCTTCTCGGATATTAAAGGTTAACCAGAGATCATCCATATTAATAATGGAGTAAAGTGGCGTTCCCGGATTATATAACTGCCCCACTTCCGCAACGCGCACTGTTACTTGCCCATCTGAAGGCGATTCTACTGTGAGTGCCGCATAATCTGACTTCACTTGATTGAGCGCAGCTAATGCTTGCTCGACCTGAGCATCTGCTAATTGCTTTTGCTGAATACTACTACCATTGACAGCAAGCTCATAGTTGGCTTTCGCTGCCGCTACTGCATCCATCGCGGATGTGAAGCTATTACGTGCGACATCTAGGTTCTGTTGTGAAACCCCACCACGCGGTGCGGCACCTTCCATTCGGTCTAAATTACTCTTTGCAAGAAGAAGATCGGCCTCAGATTTCTCATACTGTGCACGCATTGCTTCAATCGTCTCAGGTCTTGTACTATATGCCACATCTCGATTAGCCACCGCTACTTTATACTGCGCATCTGAAGTCGCCAATTGGGTCTCTAACGCCGGGCTCTCTAATTGTAAAAGCAGATCGCCTTTTTTTACATTATCCCCAATATCAGCTGTTAATGCCGTTGCACGCCCTTGTACACGCACAGAGATATCCACTCTATTTGCAGCGACCTCCCCTTGTATTACTAATTCAGGTTTATGACGCGAAATATAAAAAAGTGTACCAATCAGAAGAAGGATGATGCCGCCGATTATTGCGATCGTAGTTGTAATTTTTTGCATTCGTTGTAATCCACACTTAGGCCAATCAAATAGAGGGAAGGTTTGAGGTCTATCATAACATGATCATTTTCATTGATCATCATTCTCATTCAAAAATTAAGACCTTATATATTGACATATCAATATATAAATAGGATGTGAAAAAGCATCCTTGATTTTCATCAAGAATGCTGTAAAAAAGAGATAGGAAAAAATCATGCCATCCTACTAAATCATAGTTAAATACTATTTAAACACTTACTTAAAAGGTCTGAGCAGCTGTTACCATAACTTCTACCAATACATCTTCTCTCGCCATATTCGCTTCAACAGCAGCACGCGCAGGCGGCTCATTATCCCCAATCCAAGCTTCCCAAACGGCATTAAATGTTGCAAAATCCCGTGCCATATCCTTAATCCACACTTGAGCGGATAACATATTCTCTTTACAGCTTCCTGATTGCGCTAGTAAGGCATCAATCTTAGCGAGCACTTCTTCTGTTTGCTTGGTAATATCTAACTCTGTCGTTGTGGGTACTTGCCCTGAAAGATATGCAATACCATTAAACGTAACATAATTCGATAAGCGTTTTGTTGTAAAATCTCTTTTAATCATTGCTCTCTCCCGGTATTAAGTTCAATCTTGTTTTCTTCTATAAAGATTCTATTTGTAACATTAGACCTCTTTGGGACGCAAACTAATCTTTAAATTCTTGTCAGGAGCGATGGTAACCCCTTCACCTAATAGCGTGTCAATCCTTCTAGATTAATCATTGACCGCTGATCTGTGATCAACCCTGCCAATACTTCAGCGCTACCCGCGGCAAGCGTGAACCCTAAGCTGCCATGCCCCACATTTAGCCATAAATTTTTATAAGGCGTTCTGCCTAAAATAGGTGGACCCTCTGGTGTAGAGGGTCTCAATCCACTCCACACATCCGCCGTATCGATTCCCGCTAATAATGGGAAAGTTTGGGCAACATTTCTTTTTAAAGCAGCAATTCGCTTCGGCCTTATCCCATTACTGGCATAACCGATATCCACCATAGCTGCAACCCGTAAATTCATCCCCAGTTTGGCATAGACTGTTTTGTGTCTATAATCTGTAACGCTCATCTTCGGAACGATATCATTTTGCTTAGGATAGGGAATAGTTAAACTATACCCTTTTAATGGATAGATAGGCAGATCAATCTTCAAGGGTTTCAATAATCTTCGGCTTCCATTTCCGGCTGCTATCACAACGTGATCCACGGGCATCTCACCTAAATTAGTCTCTACTTTTCTAACCTTGCCCGCCTCTGCCACAATCCGTTCAACATGGCAATTTGCTTTTAAAGTAAACCGATCGCTTTGCATTAAATACTCTAATAGAGACTGACAATAACGGTATGCGTCTGCCGTTTCATCATCCGGTGAATAGATCCCGCCCACAAGCTCATTTTGAATATGTGATAATGAAGGTTCAAGATTGACTAAAGCATCTCTCGTAAGGCACTTTTGAAAATGGGGATCTATCTTTTGCGAGGCTTGTTTGAAATCTACTCTATTTCGATGAATCACCAGCTTCCCTGAACGCGACCAACCAAAATCAGACAGCAAAAGAGACTTTCGCCAGAAGGCTAAAGTCTTTTGACTTAAGAGTGATAATCTTAAGATATTTTGCATATTCTCTTGATTGACTCGCGCATTGCACGCAAGGAGAAAACGTAAGAGCCAGCGCCACTGAAGCAGTGAAGGCTCTATCCGTAGATTAAGTGGGGAAGTAGACTTCCCCATCCATTTTAACCCTTGCCAGATAACGCCCTTATCCGCGAGGGGTGAAACATACCGATAACTTAGTTGACCACCGTTAGCAAAGCTTGCGCCTTGCCCAACGCCATCTTCAGCATCAATGAGCGTTACATATGCACCTTTTAATATGAGTGCGAGTGCTGTCGATAGGCCAATTACTCCTCCACCTACTACAGTGATATATTTTGCCATTCTTTTAGTTAGCCATTCTTTTTTATTATTTAATTTCTAAGTCCGGTGGAAGCCATTAGACAAGCTTTACCAAAAACTCTCAAATGACTTTAATGAGTAGCGTATAACTTTTGGTTATACTCTTTTAGTCGTCTGACTAAAAATTTTTGTATGAGCTTTTGATAGTCCTGAGATATTTTACGAAGCGGTCTATCTGCTTGGTAAAGCAAACATAAATCAAGCTCCATTGGCTCTTTTAGAGGATAGATGAGAGAAAAAGGAAGCACTTCTGCCGCGGAAAACAGGTCACTAATGGTACAACCCACTCCCCTTTTTACAAATTCAGCAGCCATATAATAGGTGTGAACATTTAATTGAGAGGCTTTAAATGTTCGGTATTGGTGGATCATTAATGATAAAGAATCCGCCCCTGGATTAATCCATCGATCTTCATCTATACTCTCCATACTAATCGCCCCTCTCGGTTGGGGCGCCGCATCTAAATAGACGAGTGGAATTTTGGCCAAAGGGATTGAACTAATGCCCTGCTCTTTAATCGGCTTGAAACTAATCGCAAAATCAAGCTGATAACGATTCAGCAGATTAATTAACTCATCTGTATGATATGTACTGACATCAATCCGTGATTGTGGATAACGCTCTAAAAAGAGTTTTGTAACCTCAGGAATAAGACTCAATCCTAAACTCGGAAGACAACCTATTGCGATATTCCCTTGCGGTTTTTCAGCCAAGTTTTCTGCCATTGATTGAAAGTCACTGAGCTCCTGATAAATAGTTTGCGCCTTATTATACAAAATCTTCGCCTCTTTTGTCGGTATGAGCTTCCCTCTTGTTCGCTCAAACAGGAGATACCCCAAACGCATCTCAGCATGCTTTAAAATCTTACTTACTGCTGGTTGGGAAATATGCAGCATATCAGCCGCTCGAGAGATTGAGCCACACACCATAATCGCGTAAAAAGCTTCTAAATGACGGGTATTCATAAATCTTCACATGATATATATAATCGAAATCTCATTATACCTGAATAATGATTATTCATGCAGAACCATACAGCGAACTTCGGCTCAAAATGAATGCTACCCCCTCTTTTAGCAGCCTTTATAATTTATTCCACAGATAATACCCACATTACCCCCAGAGTTATCCACAAGATATTCATCATCGCTATCGTTTTCCTTACCCTCAGTTCCATTTTAAGACCGAGTGAAAAACAACGCATAAAAAAGCCCAAACTCATCTGAATTTGGGCTCTCTGTCATTTTATATTCGCTTAAACAGTACAAGACGGAAGTCTTTTTCTACTCAATAGAATATTTAATGAGCATTTTGCTATAAATCATTATAAATAACGAATGATAACTCGATATTACTCGATATCTTTCATCGTTAAACGAATACGGCCTTGACGGTCAATTTCAAGTACTTTTACTTTAACGATTTGACCTACGGATAAATGATCGCCTACGTTAGAAATACGCTCTTCTGATGGGATTTGTGAAACGTGAACCATTCCATCTTGACCTGGGCGAAGATTCACAAAAGCACCGAAGTCCATGATACGTACAACTGCTGATTCATAGACTGAACCAATTTCGATATCTGAAGTAATTTCTTCGATACGTCTTTTCGCAGCTTCCGCTTGATCATTGCTCACAGCAGAAATACGTACTTCACCACTATCTTCGATTTCAATAATTGCGCCTGTTTCCTCAGTAATAGCACGAATCGTCACGCCACCCTTACCGATAACATCACGAATTTTATCTGGATTGATGCGAATCGTAGTGATGCGAGGTGCGAACTCTGAAATTGAATCACGTGATTGGCTAAGAATGCTATTCATTTCATCAAGGATATGAAGTCTTGCTACTTTCGCTTGTGAAAGTGCAGTTTCCATAATCTCTTTTGTAATACCGTCAATTTTAATGTCCATTTGAAGCGCTGTGATACCTTCTTTCGTACCCGCTACTTTAAAGTCCATATCGCCTAAGTGATCTTCATCCCCTAAGATATCTGTAAGAACTGCGTATTTGTCGCCTTCCTTAATAAGACCCATTGCAATACCTGCAACCGGCGCTTTCAATGGAACACCCGCATCCATGAGCGCAAGTGAGCTACCGCATACAGAAGCCATTGAGCTTGAACCGTTTGATTCTGTAATTTCTGAAACAACGCGAATTGTATATGGGTATTCAGCCATATCAGGAAGCACTGCTGCAACACCACGCTTTGCAAGGTTACCATGACCGATTTCACGGCGCTTTGGTGAACCTACACGACCCGTTTCCCCTACTGAGTAAGGCGGGAAGTTGTAGTGAAGCATAAAGTTTTCTTTATACTCGCCTGCAAGTGCATCAATAATTTGTGCATCACGTTCTGTACCCAAGGTTGCAACTACAAGTGCTTGTGTTTCCCCACGCGTGAAAAGCGCAGAACCATGTGTACGCTTTAATACGCCCACACGTGAAACAATTGGGCGAACAGTTGTCGTATCACGTCCATCGATACGCGGCTGACCATTGATAATCTGGCTACGAACGATATGTGAGCTGATATTTCCAACTTCTGCTGACACTTCAGCTGCGGTAAAGCTACCAGCATCTTCCGTAACTAATGCTTCGATTGCTTTTTTACGCGCTGCATTGATCGCATCACCACGCTCTTGCTTCACTGTTAATTTAAATGCCGCTTCTAAATCAGCGCGCACTAAATCATTCACTGCCGTTTGAAGTGCAACATTCGCTTCAGGTGCTTCAAATGGGAATGCAGCATTCCCTACTTTTGCAGCGAGCTCTTTGATGTTGTTAATCACAACTTGCATTTCGCTATGACCAAACATTACTGCGCCAAGCATGACCTCTTCTGCAAGAAGATTTGCTTCTGACTCAACCATTAATACAGCACTTTCTGTTCCTGCCACTACTAAATCAAGATCAGATGTTTCAAGCTCAGTGCGTGTTGGGTTAAGAATATACTGACCCGCCTTATAACCCACGCGCGCAGCACCTAATGGACCATTAAATGGGAGATTCGCAATTGAAAGCGCTGCAGATGCACCAATTAACGCCACGATATCAGCACTGATTTCAGGGTTAATAGAAACAACGGTCGCTACGATTTGCACTTCATTCGTGAATGCTTCATGGAATAATGGGCGTACAGGACGGTCGATGAGACGTGATGTTAAAATCTCTAATTCTGAAGGACGACCTTCACGGCGGAAAAAGCCACCTGGGATTTTACCTGCTGCATATGTTTTTTCTTGGTAATCAACCGTCAATGGGAAAAAGTCACGGCTTGGGTCTGCATTTTTAGATGCAACAACTGATACAAATACGCTCGTACCTTCAATATCAACCATTACTGCTGCTGTTGCCTGACGTGCAATCTCTGCAGTTTCGATCGTAACAGTACGACCACCATAAACAAATTCTTGAACAATTGGTTCTAACTTTAAAGTCATATTACTTTCCTTTACTAAAATTCAGGGGGTCTCTAAATAAAGAACTATAGAATCTAAGGGAACTGTTTTACGGCTTACCAAAACAACTCAAATATGAAGGCGTAAAACAGTGCCCCTACAGATAACTCTATTTAAAGAAGGTATAAAAAACCCTCGCATAAATGCGAGGGCTCAATTCTACAGATAAATTACGCCCTGCACAGGTGAATTGTGCTGAGCATTATCTACGAAAAATTGCATCTTTATCAATTAACGACGTAATGATAAACGATCAATAAGATCTTGGTAACGACCTAAATCTCTTGATTTCAAATACGTAAGCAATTTACGACGCTTGTTTACCATTTGTAAAAGACCACGACGTGAATGGTGATCTTTTTTATTTTCAGCAAAATGTGCTTGAAGCGCATTGATGTTGAAAGTTAAAAGTGCAACTTGCACCTCTGGTGAACCTGTGTCGTTTACGCCACGACCGAAATCTTTAACGATCTCTGCTGTTTTTTCTACTGTTAACATGTTTAAAACTCCAAAATATTATAAAAGTGCCAATGGCGATGACAGCATTTAAGGCAGCATTATAGTATGCATCCCCTAAAACACCAAGTAAATTAATGGAAGAATTTTAGGGAGGTGCTACCTAAGCTAGCGACACCTTTTAAGCGAACTCTCGCAACTACCATTCCCATCGAATATTATCGCCAACTTTCAAACCTCGGCGCTGCGCTTCACCCCCATTAAGCTCTAAAACATATTGGGCCGGCGAGGCAGAAGGGTAGGACGGGCAATTTTTAACTTTGCACGGTTTGGCCGTCACGATATGTACAACCTCACCATTATTATCGATATAGATAATATCAAGCGGAATCAGTGTGTTTTTCATCCAAAATGCCAATGGCCTCATTTCAGGAAACATAAAAAGCATACCGCGATCCTCAGGCATCTCTTCTCGAAACATCAGTCCTTGTGCTTGCGAGGTACTATCAAGCGCTAATTCAACAAGCACAGTCTCTCCCAAAATTTTCATCTCACCTTCTTTAAGACCAGATACGGGTGACAATCCAAAACTCGGTTTTATAATTCCCTGCTTTTCTTGCTGAAATTGTACTAAATCTGTATTCGAAACGGTTTGAGACTGCCCTATCGCTGAGCCGATCATGCCAAACAACCCCATTATCATTACAACAATACTTAACTTTATCCGACTCATGTGTCTTATTCCTTATCTTAACGATTCACGGATGAGATTAGTTTGTAAGATCAATATTCATCGAGCCTCTCATGATCAATGAATATTGATATCTACTCCCCATAAACTGATCGCGCCTTATTTCAAAACGATAGGTTACTCATCATCTTCTTCCATCATGATTATCCCATCATTGAGAATACCCACTAAAAACTGTAATGCTATCGCATTATCTAAGTAATCTTCTAAATCCTCATATTCCAAGAATTCAGAATTTATAACAACTTTAATCAAGTCACTATCATCATTCGGCAATGCATAGGACTTTCCCCCCGCAAAAAGATAATGCTGATCACCCATCGGTCGATGCATTAAAGATAAGCCGGGATGCACTTCAAGCGCCCCACCATCTTCTAAAAATTCGATCAACTCATCGACTGAAACTTTCTCTTCAAGCAATTCAGGCGACTGGAACATCTTTGGTTCTGTCATAAATTCCGCAAACCACTTGGCAATCTCATCACGATTTGTCGTAAGACCCGTCTCAATAATAGAGACAACTCGATCAATGGCATCATCGGTCAATTCACCTTTATTGCAGGCGTAGCACATATCGGGATCACTATAACGCGCATCCTCCGCCATTTGATCAAACTTCATTTCAATAAAATCCCGAAATAACTCTTGATGTTTTGGTGCTCTAAAGCCCACAGACCACGTGACGCTTCTACCAATATTCACGCCATAGTGACCAATTCTCGGGGGCAAGTAGAGCATATCTCCCGGCGCTACAACCCACTCTTCGTCGACGCTGAAATTTTCTATCAGGCGAATATCGACGCCCTTCATAAAGTCATCTTCTGAGACCGGTGCATAACTAATCTGCCACTTTTTTTGACCCATACCCTGAATCAAAAACACATCATAGTCATCCCAGTGAGCCCCGACACTTCCCCCATCCTCCCCTAGGCTTACCTGCAAGTCATCTAATCGCCAACTCGTGATAAAATCAAATGGAGCAAGCATTCCTTTAAGCTCGGGCAAATTTTTCTCCACATCATTGACAACAAGCATCCATTGCTTGTCTTTTAGCGAGGCGAAATCCTCCTCTGTCGCAGGATTCATCTTTAATTGCCAAGGACGATCACCCCCTGACTCATAAATAAATCGTGAGGGGATAAATGATTCAAATGCGAGCCCTGCAATTTCATCTGCTGAAATCGGATCTTCAAAATCAGGAAAGGCATTTTTTACAAATAGAGGCTTCTTCTGCCAATACTCAGATAAAAATTCTTCTGCAGTTAAACCGCCTAAAAAGGAAAGGGGAAGATCTTTAGCCATGACTTATCTCTCTATAAAATGATAACAGCGTGATTACGAGTGCTTCTTCGAAGCTGAGGAATCGCTTATTCTTGTAAATGAAGGGGTTTCACAGTTTAACATTATAGCGTCTTTCCCCCCTAGAAGCATGATACTCATCTCCTTACCATCAAGTTTTTCAAAAGTCAGCGGCTAAACTTAAAGCAAATGCCTAACACATAAAAAAGCCCCAGTTAAACGGGGCTTTTCATATGTCTTATAGGCTTTGTTAACGCCTTGAAACTCGCTCAACCATCGGTAACAATCTCAATTCTCGCATAATATCTGCAAGGTGCTTACGATCTTGCACATCTACCACAAAACGAATCCTCACAATCCCCTCACTAATAGGCTCTGAAGTAAACTCTCCGATATCGAGATTCATCTCCGTTATCTTCGCGCTGACAGAGGCAATCGCGCCTCGACGATCTTTTGCAAGAAGCGTTAATTGGACAGGAAAATCGCCCTGCGCCTTCTTACTCCATGCTAAAGGAATCCATCGGTCTTCATTCTTTTTATATGCCTCAACGTTAGCGCAATCCACCTGATGAATCACCATACCGTGACGCTGGCTTAAGTAACCTATAATCGATTCGCCCGGCAATGGATAGCAACAGCGCCCTAAAGTGGTCTTCATCTTCTCGGCACCGATAATAATATCGCTTGAAATCTCAAGCCCATCCTCATCTTCATCAAGAGACTCATGCATTTCAACCTCAAGCCCCTGTTTGACTAGAAAACGATTGATGATGTAATGCATCGGATATTTACCGCGCCCAATGCCAGTTAAAAGCTCCTCTTTTGTCCCAAGGTCAATCTCCGCAAGGAGCATCTCATAATCACGCTCACTAAACTCATACAGATCGACACCTTTATCTTCAAGCTCTGCCTCTAAAAGCGCTCGACCAATATTATAAGCAACTTCCCCAGACAACTTAGAAAGATGGCTTAAAATACTTGTTCTTGCCCGTGCACTCACCACATAGTCAAGCCATTTTGGCGAAGGTCTTAACCCTTGCTCTGTGATAATCTCCACCGTTTGACCATTATGAAGCGATTGAGAGAAATCCACTTCCTGCCCATCCACTATAATTGCCTTACAACGATTACCCACTTCTGTATGCACGGCATATGCAAAATCAATGCCGGTAGAGCCTTTGGGGAGTTCAATAATTCTACCCTTTGGCGTAAAGAGGTAGATCTCTTTCGGGAATAGATTCGCCTTCATCGCTTCCATAAATTCCTCAGAAGAGATCCCGCTATCTTGTAGTTCCGTGACAGAGTCGAGCCACTTATTCGTACGCGCTAAGTTATGCTCTTGCCCTTCATAAGCATCCTTATAACGCCAATGTGCGGCTGCGCCAGCTTCGGCGATTACATGCATATCACGGGTGCGAATTTGTACTTCAACGGGCAAACCATTACGCCCAAAGACAATTGTATGCAAACTCTGATAACCATTGCCTTTTGGAATGGCGATGTAATCCTTAAAGCCCCCAATAATTGGCTTATAAAGCTGATGCACCATCCCCAATACGCGATAACATTCATCCACAGTCGATACAATCACTCGAATCGCAAAGACATCATAAACAAGCTCGATTTTCCGCTTTACCTTCAGTTTATTATAGATACTCCAAAGATGCTTTTTACGGGTGGAAATTCGGGAAAGTATATTGCTACGAATCAAACGATCATGAATACTATCTTTGATGCGTGTCAGATTCTCACTCTCATTTTCATACTTACTTTCAATCGCCTTTGCAAGTACGGCATACCGCATAGGATAAATATTTTCAAAACAGAGGTTTTCAAGATAGACCTGCAGCACATACATCCCAAGTCTTGCAGCAATGGGGGCATAGACTTCCAAGGTTTCATAGGCAATTCGGCGTTTCTTATACGCAGCAAGTGATCCTAATGTGCGCATATTATGCAGTCTATCTGCTAATTTCACCATGATGATCCGAAGATCTTTGGTCATCGCCAAGATCATTTTTCGGAAGTTTTCAGCTTTCGCTTCTTCTTTCGATCTAAACTTCATTTTCGTAAGCTTAGTGACACCATCGACAATTTGCGCGACATCATCGCCAAATTCGTGAGCAATCTCATCATACCCAATCTCGGTATCTTCGATGACATCGTGTAATATCGCCCCTACGAGCGAGGCTTTATCGATCTGAACTTCACTTAGAATAAGTGCAACCGCAAGCGGATGAAAAATATAAGGTTCACCAGACGAGCGAAATTGTTCTTGATGCGCGAAAGCACCAAAAATACAGGCACGTTTTACCTCATTAACTTCTTCTTCCGTAAGATAGCGACCAACGATACGCAATAAACGATCGACTTTAATCTCAAACTCTTTGCGCCAGGGAAGAAGATTTGGAGGAAGTTTATGACTCTCCATCTCTACACCTTTCGAAATTTTCAACGCTAACAGTCCAACTGCTACTATCCGTTGCTATAAATGAATCAATACTACCTTCACTGATAATTGTCTCTATTACACTTTCAGCAGGACAACTCTCAAACACAAACGCCTATTCCTTACACTCATCGCAGTGAAACGATCGTATATTAAGAATAAGCGTTTTAAAGATAGCTAACTTTAAAGATACAACTATATCTATATCAGAAATAACATATATCCTACTAGTACTATAATGATTTAAAGCTTGGGAATTAGAACTCTGAAGTGAATTCTAACTCTTTTGCATTAATTTCCTCTGGTGAAATCACACCTTTTGCAATCTCACGAAGTGCAATCACCGGCGATTTAGATGCGCGACTTGTACGCGCAACTGTTGGCTCCGCGCCACGCTCGAGCTGTCTTGCTCTTTTTGCTGCAACTGCAACTAACTGAAAACGGTTATCTACTTTCTCTAAACAATCTTGAACAGTTACACGCGCCATAATAATTTACCCCTAAAAACTATGAATATTCATAAATAGATGAATATTTTACAATATGAAATGTATGGAAATATGTGAAATATGTCATAAATACGCGATATCGCTATTTCAACACCCTAAGAACAACGCCCTAGATAATCAATCTTCACAATCTACGATCTATATTCTTAATAAAGTGAACTAGTATACCGCTAAATCACTTTGAAACTTCAAATTTTTCATCTAAAAGTTCTGCCAACAACACGCTGTTTTTGGCCTGTTGATAGCGAGTTCGTAATCGATTTGCTCTAAAAATTTCACTTAAATCCTGTAATGCTTGCTCAAATTTATCATTGATCACGACATAGTCAAACTTATCGTAGTGACGAATCTGATTTTGTGCATCCTCCATGCGTTTTTGCACAACAGAAGCATCATCTTGCTGACGTGCAGATAACCGCTCATTTAATGATTCAATCGAGGGCGGGATAATAAAAACAAGCTCTGCTTCCGGCATTATTTTCTTAACAGCATCCGCACCTTGCCAATCGATCACAAGGACAACGTCCTTCCCTGTTTGTGTATGCTTTTTAACCTCAGAAAGCGATGTTCCGTAGATATTCCCAAAAACTTCCGCATGCTCTAAGAATTCACCGCGTCCGATTTTCTCTTTAAACTGCGCATGGTTTGTGAAGTAATAATCCACACCATCAACCTCACCTTCCCTCGGCGCACGTGTTGTATGCGTGACTGCTCGCGTGACGCAAGGATCCTGCGCCATGAGCGCTTCAACTAATGTTGTTTTTCCGCCACCAGAAGGAGCAGAGATGACATAAACACGCCCATCACCTAGTGATTTTTTACCCGTATACTGCATATAACTAACTCTTATCCCTATATACTTGTCATTCTACATCAAGGCTTTTTCTTGAAGGATTATCCAACTAGTATATAATAAACCACTTGTAATGTTATTCTATTTATCAAAAAGCATTCGAAAAATAGAATGCTTACGTTCCTAATTCATTCGGAGTAAAGCCCAATCATGTTGAAAAAATTACTATTAAGCGCAAGTGTTGCTCTCCTTTTAGGCGGCGTAGCAGCAGCTCAAAATCAAACTGAAGTTGTATACCTGAAACAGCACGGCGACTGGAAAGTTGAATGTTTACAAGACGAGTCCCCTGAGGGCACTTTTGAAAACTGCTTAATGTCTACAACGGGCGATATTGAACTCACTAACCCAGAAGACAAAACACAAAAGCAAAAAATTAAAGCTCTAAGAGCATCGGTTGTTTATATCGATGATAATCCTACGCTTATTTTCAGTGCACTTCCAGGCGCGCTTTTAATTCCGGGTCTTGAATTAAAGATTGATGGGAAACAACTTGAAATTGATGGCACTAAAGTCACAGGCTTAAGCTTTGAACGTTGCTTACCTGATGGTTGTATCACAGGCCTTCCTATCAATGACCCAAAAGTACTGGCGACATTAAAAGGCTCATCAAAATTAAACGTGAGCTACACACATGACTTCTTAGGTCCTGAAGCGAATAACGTTAAAATTGATCTCTCAATGAAAGGCTTCACAAACTCATTAGAAGATTTATCAAAACATTCAGAAGCACAATAAGTATTTTCGAAAGAAACTCCAGAAAATATACTAAAAAAGGGATCAACATTGGTTAGATCCCTTTTTTAGATTATAATTATACTCAAAACATGCGTATTTGCATGAGATTAATATAGGTCTGATCGACTGCTTTCTACACGATATCCTAATTAATATTCTTCAATGCATTCACGCTTCTCTACTCATCACCTTTGGATTTAAGCTGCTCTATCTTATGGACTATCCTCAACATTTTGGCGTCATTGTTATTGGTGGCGGACATGCCGGCACAGAAGCCGCACTTGCATCAGCACGTTTAGGCGTACCGACTCTCCTTTTAACTCACAACATTGAAACTCTTGGTCAGCTAAGCTGTAATCCAGCAATTGGCGGGATCGGCAAAGGCCAAATTGTGAAAGAGATCGATGCTATGGGTGGCGCAATGGCACACGTCACTGACCTCTCAGGAATTCAGTTTAGAGTTTTAAACGCCTCTAAGGGGCCTGCAGTGCGTTCAACGCGCGCGCAAGCCGACAGAACGCTGTATAAAACTGCGATGCGAAAAATTCTTGAAAACCAAAAAAATCTTTACCTCTTCCAGCAAGCAGCAGATGACTTGATTTTAGAGGGTGATAAGGTCTGCGGCGTTATTACGCAAACGGGGATTCGCTTTCATGGTGAAACAGTTATTTTAACGGCAGGCACATTCTTATCAGGTCTGATCCACATTGGGATGCAGAACTATAGTGGTGGACGCATGGGCGATACGGCCTCGATTCCACTTTCACACAAGCTCGCAGAACTTAATCTCGGAAAGGGTCGCCTAAAAACAGGAACTCCGCCTAGAATTGATGGTAAGAGCATCGATTTTAGCAATATGAGCGAACAGCCCGGAGATACACCGACACCTGTGTTCTCCTATTTAGGATCGCGGAAGGATCATCCAACCCAAGTATCTTGTTGGACAACTTACACGAATGAACATACGCATGACATTATCCGCAGTGGCCTTGATCGCTCTCCGATGTATGCAGACAACAAGACAATTGAAGGCTTAGGTCCTCGTTACTGCCCATCGGTTGAAGATAAAATCATGAAGTTTGCGGATAAAGATCAGCATCATGTGTTCTTAGAACCAGAAGGCCTTGATACGCATGAATACTATCCAAATGGAATCTCCACAAGCTTACCCTTTGATATTCAGATCAAGCTTGTCAGATCGATTCCCGGCATGGAAAATGCACATATTACGCGCCCAGGCTATGCGATTGAATATGACTTTTTTGATCCGCGCAATCTCAAGTTCACCCTTGAAACAAAAGCGATCAACAACCTCTACTTTGCAGGGCAAATTAACGGCACGACAGGATATGAAGAAGCCGCAGCACAAGGATTACTAGCCGGCTTAAATGCGGCTCGTCGTTATCTTGAGAAAGATGCGTGGTACCCTAAGCGTCATGAAGCTTATACCGGCGTAATGGTAGATGATTTGATCAATCTTGGCGTACGTGAACCCTACCGTATGTTTACTTCCCGTGCTGAACATCGCCTTATTTTACGCGAAGATAATGCCGATGAGAGACTGACGCCGATCGCACGCGAATTGGGTCTTGTTGATGATTATCGCTGGGAAAAATTCCTCGAGAAACAAGAAGCGATCGTTCAAGCAGAACAACGTTTTAAAGATTGGATGATCCGCATCGACTCTCCGGCCGGCATCAAAGTGCAAGAAGCGCATAAAGTGGAATTAAAGCAGAATATTCGTGCCATTCATCTCCTGAAGCGCCCAGAAATAAATCTTGAAAAACTCATGAATCTTCATGATGAGAATGGCCCTGATTTAACAGAGTTCTGTGATGAAGTGCTGCAAAAAATTGAGATTCATACAAAATATGAAGGCTATATCAATCGCAGTATTGAAGATATCAAACGCAATCAAAAATTTGAAAATGCAGCACTCCCACAAAATATTGATTACAACAAAATTGAAGGGCTCTCTATTGAGATTCAAGAAAGGCTCAATCAAGCACAGCCTGAAACACTCGGTCAAGCATCTCGTATCCAGGGCGTAACCCCTGCTGCGACATCACTGATCTTAGTGTACCTAAGAAAAGGGAAACTCCCCGTTAAAAAAGCTTAAAAGGATTCAGACAGCATGCGTAAAGCAATACTTACAGTCGCATTATCATCCATTCTCTCATTCTCTTTGAGCGCTGCGAACCCCAGCGCATCATCTCCTGAGAGCTTGCATCCCCCTACAACTGCGACTGCGAGTAAAGCTGCGTTTCAAAGTTATTTTAATATGACAAGCAATGAGATACAGTCTCTTGTGAAGAATGCAAAGCCAGGCTTAATTTTCACACTACAAACATGGTTGAGGATTGCCGGCTACTATGATCCGCAGTTAAAAATCGATGGTCTGACTGGCCCTACGACACGCCGAGAAATTGGCGCTTATCAGAAAACCTTAGGGCTCAAACCGGATGGTATTCCTCATCAAAATTGGGAAACACCCCTGGAAACACTCGTGCGTAAAGACGTCCAACAACAGTTGACGTTACTAGGTTTTTTTAATGGCACAATTGATGGCAAAAATAATCGCGCAACAGAAGATGCGATTAAAGCATATGAAAAGAGTATCAATATTCCGGAAGTAGGAACGCTTGCACCTTTTACGCTATTGCATCTCTTCAACCCGCATTTTTTACCCAAAGAAGCACCACAATCCACAGGTGTAGACACTGCACGATTAAGTGAAGATACCCCTGCCCCGCGCAATCCCATCCGTTCCTCTCATGCAGAAGATCCTAAAGCTATCGATCCCCTTTCCAATAGTGATCATGATAGTGAGGAAGATGAGGATGAAGTTATCGATATGACGCCACTTGATTTTAAAGATGCTTTTATCTTTATGCCGCCGGCACAAATAGTGGTTGCTGAAATTATTCAGAAACAGGAAATCGCCGAAGAACAGCGAATAAAAACTCAACAAGAAAATGCAGATAAGCAAGCGCGACTAGAACAAGTTAAAACGCTCGCGAACCTCGAAACTCCCATTAAACTATTCTCTTTAACCCGAGCAGAAGTTGACCAACTCGTCATTAAAGCCCGTAATCCTAATATTTTCTTTACACAAACAGCACTCACACTACTAGATCTTTATAATGGCCCGCTAGATGGCATGAATGGTCCTGCAACCAGAGATGCAATTCGTGCCTTTGAACGAGCAATTGGCCATCCGGAAACAGGCAAACTCTTACCAAGATGGGAAAACCCGCTGCGCCAGATCATGTATCGATTAGTACAAGCTCGCCTGAAAGAGGATGGATTTTATTCAGGCGATATCGATGGTCTTTCAGGGCCTGGCACCCGTGATGCTATTAAAGCTTATGAAAAAAGCAGCAACACAGAAACCACAGGACAATTAACGCCAGCACTGCTTTTAACGCTCTTTAATACAGATATCGCTAATACGGCTATGAATGCAGATAAGCTAGACAATATGGATCTGCCAAGCGACGCCATTGAAGATGTAGCTGAGGACAGTTCTAAACCTGTCTCTCAAGCAGAAAATGATGAACTGAAAGCAGATAGCAACAAACAAGAAGAAAAATACCGCACAGCAGTAAGCGGCTTTGATCTATCCCATGCCAAAAGCAGTGAAGAGAATGCATTTATACAGTTACAACTTGCTTACTTAGGATTTTATAAAGGAAAAGTTGATGGTTTGACAGGTCCTGGCACAAAACGGGCGATCGAAGCATTTCAGAAAGCATTTGATCTTTCACAGACCGGCAAATTTGATACCAAAACGACAGAGAAACTTGAAGTAGAAACAATCAATAAATTCCAGCGCTATCTTCAACGTACCGGCTACATGAAGGATAACCCTACAGGTACTTGGGGTCCTAAAACACGTAGAGCCGTAGGAATTTTAAAAAATCGTTATGGCTATCAAGTCAGCGATAAGCTCGATATCCCCGCTTACCTAATCTTAATCGATGAAGAACAAGATACCCAATTTGCCAAAGAGTATTATGAAAAGGTGATTAAAGCACGAGAGGCTGAAAATGCCGTTAAAGACACGCAAGCATACCTGATTGGCTTCGGTGTTTTAAATGGTAAAGCGGATGGAAAAATGGGTCCTGCAACGGAAGGTGCAATTAGTACTTACCGCTCACAACAAGGGCTTCGAAAAGGGAATCAAATTGATACGCAACTTTTGGAATCCTTTAAAAAAGCAGCGCCCAAACAAGCTCAAGCCTACCTACAACAACTCGGCTACCCTATCAAGCCCGATGGTATTTTTGGTACTAATTCAAAAAAACAGCTCAATGCCTTTTTAACAAAGCACCGTAAGGCAAAATCGGATGTTATTACCCCTGAAATCTTGATGGATCTAAAAAATGCGGTAATCGCACATCTTGCGACAAATCGTACACAAGCATCACAACAAAGTAATGCCAATACAACGCAAAAAACAGGAGCCGCGCCAAGATTACAAAAGGGACTACAACAAAATGCCGTGGCGAGCAGAGCACCGAGCAATACCGTGAATGGTCCGCTCCAAATTGTTCGCAATAGCGCAGGGAGTGTTGTGGGATGCAAGGTGAATAATATTCAGATGGGGACAGATTGGTGCTCCGGCAAGCGTAATGGTCAAAGCTGCCGAGTCCTTTATAAAAATGGACGCGTTCTTTCAATGAACTGCCGTTAATCAGGTCCCATTTTCTCAAAAAGTCTATCTTAATGACTCAAAAATCGCCGATCGCTAAAAGGGATCGGCGATTTTTTATTATCGATAGCGGAAAA
>CANRON010000004.1 GCA_947632245.1 uncultured Ignatzschineria sp.
TTTTTGTCGCTTTTTTACGGAATGCAAGTCATTACATAATATATGTCATGTCAAATTAAATAGATTGAGTAGATTTAATAAATAATATTTTAATAACAATTACAAAAACGGACATTTTTTTAAGGCAATCAGTGCTATGTTGTTAACGTATTGATTTTTATAATGATAGTAGTGCTGTGAAATTAATAGTAAGGGGGCAATGAAAGAGCAACTGAAAATGGAGTAGCGTAATGTTTAGCTCCTAATTGAATAGGCGAGATTTATTTCAAAATCTAATAAAGCTATCGATGCCAAATAGGCATTGATGTCCGCGCGAAAGACTGGAGATCTATTATGACAAATTACAAAGATGCAAAACTGCAAAATGAAAAGTATCAGACGAATGACGGAATTGTTGTTGAGCGCTTAAGTCACGTAAACAACGTATCTGAAGCAGAGCGTGCTGATTTTCAATTGCTCGCTGACAGTTATTCTGAGTTTGAGGAAATTTTAAAAAACCGAGAGAATCCATATGATCACTCGCATAATTTACTCTACCGATATTACGCGGAAGTTGGAAAACATCCGCTTTTAACCCCTGAAGAAGAGCTTTATTACGGGCGTTTGGTGCATAAGGGGGATCAGGCTGCAATTGATAAGCTGATGCAGGGAAATTTGCGACTTGTCATTATGCTCGCACAACGATATGAGAATCGAGGCGTCGAGTTAGCTGACCTTATATCTGAGGGGAATTTAGGATTAAGGCATGCGATTGGGAAATATGATCCTGAGCGAAATTTCCGATTCTCCACCTATGCCGTTTGGTGGATTCGATACTATATCGAAACGGCAATTATGAATCATGGACGGACGATTCGAATTCCGATACATATTAATAAATTAATTGCAAAGCTGATCAAATCCGAAAGAGAGCTATCTCGGAAATTGCAACGAGAGGTCACAGTTTCAGAATTGGCAAAAGCGATAGATTTAACTATTTTTGAAGTGATGAAGCTACAAACAAGTAGTGAAGCCTCGATATCATTAGATGGCCTATTAGGGGATAATGATAATCGGGATCTATATGACGTCTTGCCAGGCACGTTGTGTGATGATCTATTAGATAAGTCACTTGACAGTGAAGTTTTTTCTGTTTTAGAATCGGTTGTCAGTTCATTAACTGATCCTGAAAAAGAAGTGATTGCTTATCGCTTTGGTATCAATGGAAAGAGAGCAAAGACGCTAGAAGTTACAGGTGAGAAAATGGGTATTACACGAGATCAGGTTCGTTACTTACAACTTAAAACACTCGAGAAAATACGCAGCTTACTCAATGAGCAAGAGATTGAGTTAGAGGATTTATTAACCGGTTGACTTGAAAAAATGAATTTAACCCCTATTTAGTAGATATGCAGATGCATTAATAGAGTTGGCGGCACATGTTTTTCCGAGTATCCGAAATTATGGAATCATGTTATACTGATCTGCTTGAAAAAGCGGTAGACTCTTTTTATCCGTGTATTTATTAATTGGGGTGTCATTCTAAATTATGAGCAATCAGTCAGATCAAAAAAAACAAGATCAGCTTAAAAAAGAACAAATTAAAAAGCTTATCGCTTATGGTAAAGAACAGGGCTATCTTACCTTTTCTGAGGTAAACGACCATCTTCCAAAAGGAATGGTAGACCCAGAGCAAATTGAAAGTATCATCGGCATGATCGAAGATATGGGTATCACGGTTCATGAAGAGGCACCAGATGAAGATACCTTGATGCTCAGTGAAAACGTTGATAGCGATGATGCTGTAGAAGAAGCTGCGGAAGTATTAGCAAATATTGACGATGAAGAGATTGGTCGTACTACTGATCCTGTGCGTATGTATATGCGTGAAATGGGTACGGTTGATCTTCTAACACGTGAAGAAGAGAAGCAAATTGCAATTAGAATTGAAGAAGGTCTTCATTCTTCATTAAACTCGCTTGCGCTCTATATTCCGGCAACTTATCATTTGATCGACTCTTATCATGTTGCTGTTAAAGAAGAGGGAAGAATTACTGACCTCGTTTTGGGCTTTATTGATCCAAATTTCTTCCAAGAAGATGAAGAGAAAGAAGATGAAGAGGTTGAAGTCGAAGATAGCGCAAATGGACCTGATCTTGAAATCTTAGCGACTAAAATTACAGAACTTCAAGCAATCGTTGATAAACTCAATGCATTGAAAGAGAAAGAAGGCGCAACAAGTAAGTCGGATAAGGTGAAAGAAGTTCGTGCAAGTCTTCGTGAAAAATTCATGGAGTTCCAATTAGCACCGAAATTCCAAATTGAGATGTACAATAAGCTTCGTGAGACAATTGATCGTATTCGTCCACTTGAGCGCAAAATTATGCAGATTTGCCTGACTAAAGCAAAAATGCCACGTACTGAGTTTTTGAAATCATTCCCGCGTAATGAAGCGAATAAAGATATTTTCAAAAATGATATTTTTAAACGCAAAGCAAAATATACGGAAGAGCTCGTGAAATATGATAAGCATATTTATGAGTTCCAAGATCGTTTAGCGAGTATTGAAACAGAAACAGATTTAACGATTTATGAAATTAAAGAGATCAATCGTCAAATTTCGATCGGTGAAGCACAGGCGCGTCGTGCAAAGCGTGAGATGATTGAGGCAAACTTGCGTCTTGTTATCTCTATTGCTAAAAAGTACACAAATCGCGGTTTACAGTTCTTGGATCTTATTCAAGAAGGGAATATCGGTCTGATGAAGGCGGTTGATAAGTTTGAATATCGCCGTGGTTATAAGTTCTCAACTTATGCAACGTGGTGGATTCGTCAGGCAATAACGCGTTCCATTGCCGACCAAGCACGCACGATTCGTATCCCTGTACATATGATTGAAACGATTAATAAGTTAAATCGAATTTCACGTCAGTTACTTCAGGAGTTTGGTCGTGAAGCTACGCCAGAAGAGATTGCAGTTGCAATGGGTGAGACTGAAGAGCGTGTTCGTCGTGTATTGAAAATTGCGCGTGAACCTGTATCAATGGAAACACCGGTTGGAGATGATGAAGATTCGAGCTTAGGTGACTTTATTGAGGACGTTTATGCGGTGTCTCCGATTGATTCTGCAACTGATGAGGGACTCAACGAAGCAACGCGTGATGTTCTCGATACGTTAACTGCCCGTGAAGCAAAAGTGCTTCGTATGCGTTTTGGTATTGATATGAATACAGATCATACGCTTGAAGAAGTCGGTAAACAGTTTGATGTAACGCGTGAGCGTATTCGTCAGATTGAAGCAAAAGCGCTTCGTAAGTTACGCCACCCAAATCGCTCTGAAAGTCTTAAGAGCTTCTTAGAAGTAGATTAGTCTTAACAGCTAGTTTTAGATAAATCCCCGAGCTATTTCAGATATCTCGGGGATTTTTATTTTTTATTATTCTTCCCGTATGATGAATAGGGTAAAATAGCGAGCATTATAAAACAGACATGATTTGATAGAAGATAAAGAGAATATAAAGTATATGAAGATTGCCCCTTTTTCAGTAGCGCCGATGTTAGATTGGACGGATCGCCATTGTCGTTATTTTTATCGAGTGATGAGTGATAATGCATTACTGTATAGCGAGATGGTCACAACAGGTGCCATTTTATATGGTGATCAGGATCGACATCTCTATTTTGAAGAAGCGGGTCCTGTTGCGCTTCAATTAGGCGGATCAGATCCTACAGATTTAGCAAAAGCAGCAAAAATTGGAGAATCTTATGGTTATAGTGAAATAAATCTTAACTGTGGATGTCCCTCTGACCGGGTGCAAAAAGGGCGTTTTGGTGCATGTTTGATGGAAGAGCCGGAGTTAGTGGCAGATTGCTATCAAGCAATGAGTGAAGCGACAAAGCTGCCGGTTACGATTAAAACGAGAATTGGCATAGATCATGAAGATAGCTATGCGTTTTTAGCGCGCTTTATAGAGCAGGTTTCAGCAAGAGGCTGTGACCATTTTATATTGCATGCAAGAAAGGCATGGTTATCAGGACTCTCGCCGAAAGAAAATCGCGAAATTCCTCCACTGAATTATGAACGAGTGTTTGAAATCAAAAAAAATTATCCAAAGCTACAGATTGCACTCAATGGCGGCGTTCAGACATTAGAAGAGGCAAAGGACTTATTGGCTGAAGTCGATAGTGTGATGGTTGGGCGCTCGATTTATCATAATCCTTATCAGATGGCGATGGTGGATCAGCAGATTTTTGGAGATGCATCAAAAGCGCCGAAGACAAGATTGGCAGTAATTATGGCAATGGAGCCCTATATTACAAAACATATCGAAAGCGGTGGGCGATTGAATCATATTGCAAGACATATGCTTGGGCTTTTCCATGAGGTGCCGAGAAGTAGATTATGGCGCCGCTTTTTGAGTGAGAATATGCACCAAGATGGCGCTGACTTTAGTGTATTATTAGCCGCTTACCAGGCGATGATTGGTGAAAAGGATGATTTTTAATAGACGAAATATGAAGGCTCGACGTATTATAGGGGCTCTTGTTAAAGAGTTATAATTGACAGATATATTTCCTTCTTGAGAGAAGGAAGAACACACAATAAATATCATATAAAATCCGAGAAAGGGATAATAATGAAAAAAAGAATCCTCGCTTATACATTGCCATTCCTGCTCGGTGCAGGAGGTATTGTTTCTGCAGCGCCAATAGCGCTTTTTGAGCAAGATTATGCAAAAATTATGGAAGCTTCCTTAAATGCCTCTATTTTATCGCAATTTAAAGAGCGCTCTATCGAATTACAATCTGTTGTGCAAAGTGAAAATGTTGCAGATTTTACGGCAGAGCTTAATATTGTGCTCAATGAGAATGAAAACTTTCAATCCACTGAAAAAGGGGAGATAGTTTTTACAAACTATGCTGAAAATAAAGGCGTTGCGACGATTATTTCTAAAGGAAATATGATTGTTAACTCTCTCCGAGAAGGGAGTAGTAATTCTATTTTGGCAGAGATAGAAGGGATTAACACTCAAAGTCAGATTGATCGGGAAAATAAGAGTTATAAGTTTGCAGTTCAGTACCCTAAAATCACGCTCGTTAATCCGGATGTGGAAACGAAAGGTACAGTTGTGATTGAAGATGCTGTAGCGGATGGGATTTATGGTTTTGAGGGTAATTTTGATCGCGTGAAAACGATTGATGCCGCGTATAAATCTGGAAAGGTTACCATTGATGTAGAAGACGCATCGAGAGCTGTTGAAGTTTCCGTTGCTAATACGCTTGCAACAGTTAAGGTCGATAATCAGGCATCTATTCAAAAATCAGTGATGGAAGCCATCGAGCCTAAAGTCATCAGTACGACTCATGATGGTACTGCTTATGAATTCTCTTTAGATAAACTCACTTATACTGCCGGGGCTGATGTTGTTGATTCGGGGCCGCGTGTATATGGTGATTTCAATTTTAAAAATATTGTCATTAAACCAGATGGCAGAGATCAAAACGTCCATTTTGGTGATGTTGTATTAGATATAAAACTCACTTCGCTGACGCAAGATCTCTTTGAAAAGCTTGAGACACTATCTGTCAATGGTTTGTCGAGCTTTGATAGTACGAGCTTTAGTGAAGTCTTTAAGGTGCAAGACTACTTTGTAGAGGGGAGTGCATTTGAATTCTCTGTCAATGGTGAGCTTGCCGATTCTACCGCCAAAAATAGTGTGCGCATTGTGCCGAAAGTAGCACTTATTAACCGTTTGGCAGAGACTGATCTTGAGGATGAAGCTGCGGTATCTAATCTATTTGCAGGGCTTGGTTTCTTTGATTTTGTGAAGCAATATATTGCAGAAATTGATGTTGATGTGAAAGTGAAGCAGAAATACATCATGGAGTTTGGTAGCAATATTTTATTGGCGCAAGGCGAGCACGAAACAATAGAAAGTGCGCGTACGGATATGAAAGAAGTCTATCAACAATTTATGTTTATGGCGATGATGGCGAATTCCGAAACGCCTGTTGTCGAGTTTGTTGATGAAGGGATCAGTATTAATATACAATATAGAGATGGCGTGTGGACTATCAATGGCCACGTTGTTGATCTTGAGTCACTAGCATCCCTTTTTGGTTAAGCCTAAGAAGAAGATTGTGAAGATCCACATAAAATATTGAGGGGAGGCAGAGGTCTCCCTTCTTTCGTTAGCAGTTACAACTGAGGAATTAAAAGATGAAAGCAAGAATTCAAGAAGATGTGAAAACAGCAATGCGTGCAAAAGATCGTGAAAAAACGATGACATTGCGTGCGATCTTAGCAGAAGTGCAAGAGGCTGAACTACAGAAAAGAGGTGGAGAGCTATTTGAAGAAGATTACCTTAATATCTTAAATAGAATGGTGAATCAACGCCGTGAATCTATTGATCAGTTTAAAAAAGCAGATCGTCAAGACTTAGTCGATAAAGAAGAGTCTGAACTTAAGCACATTATGCCGTACTTACCCGCGCAGCTATCAGAAGCAGAAGTGATGGCTGTCATCGATGCTGCAATGGCGAGCTTAGATGTGAAAGATATGAGCGGAATGGGTAAATTGATGAATGCGATTCGCCCACAGCTTTTGGGTAAGGCGGATATGTCTGCGGTGAGTGCAATCGTAAAAAGCCGCATTGGTTAATTTGAAGTTTGGTTCATTTAGTTCAATTGGAAAATTAAGAATATGAGTAGAGGAAAGGGGTTTATACCCCGGGAATTCATTGATCAGTTGATCGCCAGAGCAGATATTGTAACGGTGATTAATCAGCGTGTTCCACTGAAAAGGGCGGGGAGTAACTATAAAGCTTGTTGTCCTTTTCATGATGAGAAGTCCCCTTCCTTTACTGTGAGCGAGCCAAAGCAGTTTTATTACTGTTTTGGCTGTAATGCGAGCGGAAGTGTTCTTGATTTTCTAATGAATTATGAACGCCTTGAATTTATTGAGGCGGTTGAGGCACTTGCGCAAATTGAGGGGCTAGAAGTTCCCTATGAGGCGCGCAGTAAAAAGTCAGAAGCAACGATAGCACGTCAAAAAAACCTGCTTGAAGTGATGAATATGGCGGAAGCTTTTTATCGCCAACAACTACGCGTCTCGAATGATAAAGAGCGCGCGGTGGCATACTTGCAAAAACGCGGCATTAGCGGTGATGATGCGAAAAAATTTGGGATTGGATTTGCCCCTGAAGGCTGGAATGGGTTGATGTCAGAGCTAACCAAGCACGGGATTCCGGAAACTGAATTGTTGGAAGCAGGGCTTCTGAGTGAATCTGATAATAACCGCCGCTATGATCGTTTTAGAGATCGGATTATGTTTCCGATTCGAAATCGAAAAGGGGAAACGATTGGCTTTGGTGGGCGCATATTAGATCAAGGAGAGCCTAAGTACCTTAACTCACCTGAAACACCGATTTTTAAGAAGGGTGAAGAGGTCTATGGTTTATATGAGCTCAGACAATATACTCGCGATTATGAAGAGATTATTGTCGTTGAGGGGTATATGGATGTTGTGATGCTCTCCCATTATGGCGTTGGAAATGCAGTTGCTACATTAGGAACGGCGGTAGGTCGGCGTCAAATAGAGCTATTATTGAGATATACCTCACGTATTGTATTTTGCTTTGATGGCGATAGAGCGGGTCGTGGTGCTGCGCATAAGGCAATGGACGAGTCATTTTCTGTATTAACTGCCGGTAAGGAGATCTCATTTTTATTCTTACCAGAGGGCGAAGATCCAGATAGTTATGTTGGTAAAAATGGTAAAGATGCATTTTTATCGCTCGTAAAGGATGCAGATCCGCTCTCTAAATTTTTATTTGAAGCGGCAGAAAGTGAAGTAAATATGAGTTCATTTGAAGGGAGATCTCAATTTTTAGAGATTGCAGGCGAAAAAATCAATGGTATGCGGGATATTCCTCTCCGAGATTTTCTCCGAGCTGAGCTTGGAAGAAGGGCGAATTTAGCAGATAATCTACTGAATCGGTATGTGAGAGAAGGTCAGCGCACAACAGCGCGTTCAAGAACAAATTTTAGTGGTGGGCAATCACTTGTTGAGCGCATTGTCATTTTACTTTTGACGAATCCTAGTCTTGCAAGAAGCCTACAAGGATTACACTTTTTATTGGAAAGTGATGATCGCCAGCAAAATGTGCTTTATGAGATTATTACCGCGATTAAAGATTACACATCGATAGAAACAGCCGCGCAATTGTTAAGACACTTTGAAGAGGAATCTTGGGCAGGTTGGCTACGAAATTTGGCAGTTCAAGAGTTGTTAATTGCCGATGAGTTACAAGAAAATGAGCTTACAGACCTTTTAAAACAGCTAGCAAAGGGTGAGTCACCTTTAAAGAAGGTCTTGGCAAAATTGCAGAATAATGAGCCTTTAACCCCCGAGGAATTGATGCTTCTCCGTCAGCCTCAGGGCAATTGATATTGATTTTCAAGTAGTGGCCATTTCAAATAGTAAATAGGCATTCGTTTTATAGCGAATGCCTATTTTTATGATATTTCCGTATCTTTATCTGTCCTGATATTTCAGGACATTAATGCAGCGAGTATTATAGATTAAAAGCTTGGTTTAAGATGCGATAACCAACGTTTTTCACAATATCTGAATAGCATGATTAACCCAAAGGTTAACACTAGATAAACGAGCGCTGCAATGAGAAAGGGGATAAAGGGAGAGTAGGTAATACTGTATACCTTACGTGCCCAGCCTAATATATCAATCAAGGTAATCACAGATGCCTGCGCGGTGCCATGAAGCATAAAGATGACTTCATTGCTGTAAGCGGGGAGTGCGCGTCTGAATCCTGAAGGAAAGATGATACGTCTGAAAAGGGTATATTTACTCATGCCAAAAGCAATTCCCGCTTCAATTTCCCCTTTAGGTGTATGCTTGAGAGCGCCCTTAAATATTTCGATGGTATAAGCGCACGTATTTAATGTGAAAGCGATCAGCGCACATTTATAAGCATCCGTGAGTACATGCGTCCATAACCAGCCACTATTGCGAACGGCTTCAAATTGTCCTAAACCAAAATAGATAAGATAAATTTGGATTAAAAGTGGGGTTCCGCGAAAGAAATAACTAAAAAGCTCGATCGGAAGACTAATGATACGATTTTTCGATAATGCGAAAATTGACAGCGGAATCGCCAGTACAAGGCCGAGTAATGAAGCGATGACTGTCAATTTAATCGTGAGCCAAATGGCGGGAAGTAGATCCGGTAATTCTGGAATAATAGCGTCAAATGCTTCTATCATAAGGACACCTCGTTATTAAAGCCCGTACTATAACGGCGTTCAAGATATTTAATTATAAAGATAGAAACAGATGTTAATGCTAAAAATCCGAGCGCTGTGACCATATAGAAGTCAAAAGACATTCTCGTTGCTTTACCGGCATTATTAGCAATAAATACCAGGTCATGTAGCCCGATGAGGGATACTAGCGCTGTTGTTTTCAGCATCACCAGCCAGTTGTTGCTAAGGCCAGGTAGTGCAAAACGCATCGCTTGTGGGAAAATGACACGGCGATAAAAACGAATCTTCGGCATGCCAAGTGCGATACAGGATTCAAATTGTCCCTTTGGAACAGCGATTAATGCACCTCTAAATGTCTCTGAAATAAATGCCCCAAAAATAAGACCAATTGTAATGACACCGGACACAAATGGGTTTAAAAAGATAATATTGAGACCGACTGCTTCCGTGAGGAAATTCATAAGTTCTTGCAAGCCATAAAACAGCAGGAATATCAATACAATATCTGGGATTCCGCGTATGAGCGTTGTGTACGTTTTTGATAAAAAACGTAATGTTCTATGTTTACTAAAAGAGAGTAATGCAGAACCCAACCCTAAAGCTGCGGCTATAAAAAACGAGAAAAGCCCCAGGGTGATCGTAATGAAAAACCCCTCTAAAAGTGAGGGGCCGTATTTGATTATCTCACTCAAACTTATTCTCCAAAGCTATCTTTTAGCTCGACGGTTCTGTTAAAGACCAGTCCGTCTGATTTTGAGTCGCGTGCATAGTAGCCAATTCTTTCAAATTGGTATGCTTGTTCTACCGGAGCATCTGCAAGAGAAGGCTCGCCTTTCCCATTTACAACGGCTAAAGAGTCATGATTGACATATTCAATGAGCTCACCGGGTAGAGCGCTTGGGTTTTTTTCCGCAAAGAGTGTGCCGTAGTTGTGAACCGTAATATCAATGGCATCTTTAGCAGATACCCATTGAATAACGCCACGTGCTTTAACACCTTCTACATTTTTACCAAGAGATCCCGGCACGATTTCCGCAATAATTTCTGTAATTTCGCCATTATTATCTGTAATCATTTCCGTTGCTTTAATAATGTAAGCCCCGCGTAGACGCACATATCCATCTAAAACAAGACGTTTATAATGTTTGTTGGCAGATTCTTGGAAGTCTGCTCTATCAATATACAGCGTATTGCTGAAGTTGACTTTGCGTGTGCCGCGATCTGCTTGTTGCGGGTGATTCGCGATATCTAAAAGTTCATCATTAGGAAGATTGGTGAGCGTCACTTTTAACGGATCAAGTACAGCCATGCGGCGGTCTGCTTGATCATTTAGCACATCGCGCATTGATTGGCTGAGCTGTTGATATTCAATTAAGTTTTCAGATTTCGTCACGCCAATACGCTCACAGAAGAGTCTTAATGCTTCAGGCGGACAGCCACGGCGACGTAACCCGGAGATTGTTGGCATGCGTGGATCATTCCAGCCATCTACAAAGCCGGAAGTCACGAGTTGTGTCAAAAGACGTTTAGACATGACTGCATATTCAATGTTAAGGCGAGAAAACTCATACTGATGCGGCGCATGTGGCTGATCTGTATTTTCTACGCACCAATCGTAAAGCGGGCGGTGGTCTTCAAATTCTAATGAACATAAAGAGTGGGTAATCCCTTCAAATGAATCACTGAGCGCATGCGCAAAGTCATACATAGGATAGATACACCACTCATCGCCTGTTTGATGATGGGTTTCATGACGAATGCGATAAAGAGCAGGATCACGAAGATTCATGTTCGGCGCACTCATATCAATTTTAGCGCGTAGAATTTTCTCACCATCTTTGAACTCACCTGCACGCATGCGGGCAAACAGATCTAAGTTCTCTTCGATAGAGCGCTCACGGTAGGGAGAATTAACCCCTGCTTGTGTCAGCGTACCCCGCATTTCACGAATCTCTTCAGCTGTGCTGTCATCAACGTAAGCTAAACCTTTATTAATAAGGTAAACGGCTGCATCGTAGAACTTTTCAAAGTAATCAGAGGCATAGAAAAGATCATCCCATTTGAAGCCTAACCATTCAACATCTTGTTTGATGGCATCAACGAATTCGATCTCTTCTTTCGTAGGATTGGTATCGTCAAAACGCAAGTTACAACGACCGCCGTAATCGCTTGCAATACCAAAGTTTAAGCAGATGGATTTTGCATGACCGATATGAAGATAGCCATTAGGCTCCGGCGGGAAGCGTGTATGAATATCAGAGGGACTCTGGTATTTTCCGCTCTCTAAATCTTTATCAATAATTTGACGGATAAAGTTAGTGCGAACAATATTTTCAGACATAATTCTAATGGCCTTTAATTTCTAAATAATAGTGAAGTAAATAGTTAGGATAGTAGCATAAATACGGGGATATTTCGATTTTAAAAACGCTTATTCCTTATGCGTATTTTGGGGCGTTTTGAGAAGCGTATGACGAATTTGATCGATATTGTGTTTAAAGAGATCAATATAAGTATTTGCAGGAGCGCCGTTCGTTAATGCATCAGAGTATAAGACTCCACCATCTTCTAAATGTAGATCCTTTGAGAGTGTTTTAATAAAACGAGAAGGGGCAATATTTTCACTAAATATTGCTTGGATATTCTCTTTTTTGATCAGACTGTAGAGTTCAGACATTTTTTTTGCAGAAGGTTCAGCCAGCGGGTTAATATCTGAAATAGCCACAAAATGAAGATTATAAGCTTGTGCTAGATAACCAAAGCTATTATGTAAAACCATCAGTCTCGCTTCTGTATCAATGCCCTTAAGAGCCGTTTTAGCATATTCATTGAGTGCTTCAAGAGATTGTTTATATTTTTCGAAGTTATTATCAAAGTAGGGCGCACTCTCAGGGGCTGCGAGCGATAGGCCTTCTGTAATGTTTTTAGTCATCACAATGGCATTGAGCGGGCTTTGCCAAATATGAGGGTCGAACTCACCATGATCATGGCTATGTTCTTCATGCCCCTCATGCCCCTCATGCTCATCATGTCCATCATGATTGTCATGGTGATGCGCATCGCCGTTAAATGTAATTAACGGTACATTTAAGCTCGCTTGAATAATGATGCCCTCATATTCATTTGCATCTAGTATTTTCTGCAGCCAATTATCAAATCCGAGGCCATTGAGTACGACCACATCTGAGTTTTTTATTTTAATAATATCTTTTGGGGTTGGCTCAAAGCTATGTGCTTCTTGGTCTGGGCCAATAATGGATTCGATGCTTACTTTATCTTGCCCAATATTTTCTGTCATATCCTCTAAAATAGAGAAGCTGGTGATCACTTTAAGGGGCGCTGAAAAGCTCATAGATAAAGGGAGTAGAAGCACAGCAATAATGCTCAGTAGGCGTTTTTTCATAATCTTAATATCCTCTATAAAAACAGTGAGTTTTTTATGGATCAGCTCTTTTTCTCACGATCTTTCATAATAACGTGTTCTGTATCGAAAGCGTTACTTTTTTAATGACCTTTCTGGTAAATATTCGCATTTAGGTTACTTTTGTCTTAATTTAAAATTAAACATGTATGTTTAATATTATCGTGATATGTTATCAGTGATAAGCTTTTTGAAATGATGAGAAAGGTATTTCTTATTGATATTGATGGAGAGGGATGGCAAATGAAAAGGTTTACGACTAAATTACTATTCACACTGATTATAGTGATGGGATTAACGGGGTGCTTCTCATCAAAAAATGAGAATGAAATTATCATGGGATCATCGCCAGGTCCTTATAATGAACTGTTTGATGCCGCTATTGTGCCGATTTTAGAATCAAAAGGGTATACCGTTAAAAGTATTAATTTCTCGGCATTAATGGAGGCGAATATTGCCATGACGGAAGAATCTGTCGATGTCGTAGTATCTCAACATGCGGGATATATGAAGGTCTTTAATGCGCAGAGAGGGACTGACTTAGTTGCTGTGACGATGATTCCGACAGTACCCGCAGGAATATTTTCCAATAAATATAAAGGCCTTGAAGAGATTAAAGCAGGGATGACCATTTTAATCCCACAAGATGCATCGAATGCGGCGCGCGCGTATGGATTATTGGAAAAAGCAGGTTGGATTTCACTCAAAAAGGATATTAACCCTATGGAAGCAGGTAAAAATGATATTGAGCGCAATCCTTACCAACTTAAAATCCAAGAAATAGATTCTAATTTAATCCCTCGTGTATTAGATGATACTGATTATGCGGTTATTCCAGGCAGTATTGTTTGGCTAGGTCAATTAGATCCGGCAAAGGTATTGCTCCAAGAGACATTATTACCAGATCTTTATCTGCAAGTAGTCTTGCTCGGTAAGAATCAGAATACGGAGTGGGCGCAAGCAATTGTTGATGCCTATAATTCCCCTGAATTTAAAGCGTATATGGATGCGCATAATGAGAATAATTATTGGATTCTACCGCCGGCATTAGACGCGATTTAATAGCATAAAATATTCGCTTGTATCAGGCATTTGCAGTCAATACAAGGTCAATCGAATTTTCTTAGCAACCTATCTAGAGCGCTTAAAAGGTTCACGGTTATTGTAAGGTGAACCTTTTATGATTTTGATAGTCACGACAATCAACGACAATAGATATTATAATCACGCGGTACCAACACCCTTAGGATCGTGGGTATATCGATGGGCTTAAGCCTTTTTCTTGTAGGAAAGGTGCTAATGATTTTGCAAAACCGAAGTGATTGATCCAGAGTATTTCATCTGTTTGTCTATTTTTAAGCATCCAACATTGATCTCTTTCCCATTGAGGGAGATTGATCTCTTGCAATAGTTTTCGTAATAATTGGCTCTTATCACGATGAAGCGGCTGGAATCGTTCACCGCCTTGGCGCTGAGTGAGGATGAGATCGTCAGGATCAAACTGTGCCCAGAATTTTTCGGCGGGCGCATTATTGGCATTGATGAAGTGAAGCTCAGCATCTGTAGGTAGCGTCTCTATTTTACGAAGATATAAATGCTCTTGGAAATAAAAAACACCGAAATCTTCCATTTTAAAGATCGTTTGATGCGTCGGAATTTCTTGAAGAAATACACGCGTAAATTCCCGCATCTGTTTTTGGCTAAAGATAAGATTGTAGGGCCGAATCCAGTTTTGTAAAAGATTTTTTTGTCTTGCCGGTGAGAGGGATACAAGGCTTGGGAGATGTAGGCATGATGCCGCATCATTGCCACGCCGAAAAGGATTATCTCGGCTGACTTTCTTGAGATCTTCTAATGCCAATTCAGTGAGAAGATCATCGGCTTCTTGCATAAACTGAGTGACTTGATAAAAGGCAGCTTCATATTTCGGAAACTCCTTTTCCATCACTTTAAAGAGATTATTTCGAATAATATTTCGCTCCATATCATCCGCTTCATGATTGGTATAATCCTCTAGCCATGGGAGATTCAGGTGCGTTGCTGTTTCATATAAGGTCTGTTTTGAAATCGATAAAAAAGGTCTAAAAAGCTCGATCGCATAAGGGCCAAATTCCACGGTGTTAAAATCACGCATAGCGCCTAATCCCCTGGTTCCTGCGCTTCTAAGTAGACGCTGCATCAGTGTTTCTGCTTGGTCTGATCGGTGATGACCGACACATAATAGGGAGTTGGGTTTCATTGTTTCCCCAAATTTGAGATAACGCATCTCTCTACCCGCAGCTTCCAGCCCTTTGGGGTCATGGTCTGCAAAGTACGCTTCATAGTGATAATGCGTAAAGCCATAAGCTTCCGCACGTTTTCGTGCAAAATTAGCCCAAAGATGAGAGTAATCTCCATGCCAATTGTGATTAACATGGATGGTATAGATGGGGGGAAGTTCTGATTTGAAACTATAGAGCCAGTGGAGGAGTGTATTAGAATCAACACCGGCGCTGAGAGCGACATACAGGGCATCTTTAGATTGAAGTGTTGTTTTATAGCGATTGAATATTTCGAAATACCACGCAGGTAGCATAGTTTTAAATCTCCCAATGAATCATAAGTAATAATGGTTTATTGAAGTTGGCTTTTTAAGTCGTATCTATAGCTAATCGGGTATTAAGTGGTGAAGTAGCGTAGAGGATTATCGTGACTTATCAAATGCAGGCATCAATTACGGAAGGAAATCGATAGATTACAAGTCTGTACCAATATTAAGATGAAGCTTGACCGTTTCGCCAAACTCTTTATCAAACCCATGGGCAAGATCGAGCTTGACGGTACCAATCGGGGAATACCAGCGGATACCAGCCCCCGCGCCATATTTTAAATTCGCCTTATCATTGAATGCATCTCCGGCATCTACAAAGCCGACGATTGCAAAACTCGGCGTAATTTTGTGCTCATATTCGGCACTGATGATCACGAGCTTCTTACCGCCGTAGATATCGCCGTTATACCCTTTTTCCCCAATACCATCATATTTGTATCCGCGAACAGTATTATCTCCTCCCGTATAAAATCGTAGGCTAGGGGGGAGTTTGCGAAGATCTTTATCTCGAATTTTTGTGTAGCCAAGTCCGCCACGAATGACGAAGCGGTTATTTTCGCTAATAGGAAGGTAAGTGTGAAGAATGAGGCTTGCCTGTAAAAAGCTAATATCCGCTAATACATTTTTAATCGATCCGCGCAGCTTTCCTTCGGCTTTAAAGCCGAATTTATCGAAAGGTATTTGCGGTGCTGTTTTCCATTCGCCATAAATAGTGGGGACAAGTAAGCTACTGGTCTGTTTTTCCCCGGTGACATCTCTAAAGCGGTCATATTGATAGTGAAGAGAATAGCCATAGCTATATTGTTCCCGTATTCGCTCTTTAGAGGTTCCAACTAAATAGGTTGTATAGTCTTTCGTTGAGGTATTTTCAAAATCGTAATTGAAATAAATATTATATTTATCTTGAGTCGGATCGGTGCCAGGAATCTGGTAGTTAATCGTGGCATCCCGTTTTTTTTGAGCCCATAAAATACTAGTATTCAGTTTATGGCCATATCGATTAATGTAATGCCAGTTTAAGCCCGCCATTGCTTTTAAACCAATATCTGTAGAATACCCCACCCCTAGTGTGAGCGTTCTCTGTTTGCGAGGACGCAGATATATATCAAGCGGTACTTCTTTAGTCTTATAATCAATCTTAGGGACAATCACAACATCCTCAAAATATCCCGCTTCATTAAAGGTGGATTGAAGTTCAATCAGTTTGTTGTCACTATAATCGCTATGTTCTCGCATGTTCAGTAAGAAGCGATCAAGAAACTCATCAGAAAAATAGGATTGATTAAATATTGCAGCCCCAAAAAGATAGCGTTGCTTAAGTGTCATTTCGAGATCAACGGTTGCTTGATAAGTTACGAGATTCACTATTAATTCATGATGTGGGAAAAAGGCATCAAAGTAGCCGAGTTCCGCCGCTTTTTCAGATAGCTTTGATTTAGTTGATTCATATTGAGTATGATTCAAGGGCTCGCCCACCTTCATCTTGGTCGAGGTGAGAATTTTCTTGAAGGCCTGGTATTCTTTTTTGGAATTTTGCGTGTGGCGATCTTTAACGGCTTCTAAATCTGTAATCCCTAGGTGGAGTGTTTCAATAGGAATGCGAGGGCCTGGTGTCACGTTATAAGTGGCTGTGACGCGATCATTTTTATAAATAAGATCACTTTTGATTTTTACGCGATAATATCCAAAGGGTTCAAGCGCTTGGGTGATTTCTTTGATTCCCTCTTCATATAGCCATTGAATCCGCAGATCTGAAGGGGCTTCTTTCTCATTTAATGCATAAATTTCCGTGGCATTTTGCGCGTTTTCTAGCGCTTTTTTATTCTCAATTCCGACTATTTCCACATGCATTAATTTTTCAGCAAAACTGAATGGCATCAGTAGTGCGAAAGCTAGGATGGTGAGCAATAGTTGATTGAATTTTTTCATAAATATCACGGCTAATCTTATTAACAGTGGAATCCTTTTTGTTATGCCAGATGAATCAATGAGGCCTGACTCAGTATTGTCTTAGAATTATAAGGGAGTTACTTCTAAACTACCAATCATTTATCGATTTGAGAACTACAAGTATAGCGTGATATATGCGTGATATGTTTGTAAAATAAATAACCTTACAAACTATAAAAGATTTGTAAGGTTATTTTAAATAAAGAGTGTTAACAATGATTGTAGTTGAACTATCGTATCAATCGCACCTGATTATTCATCGAGTTTGAAAGCATCATGGAGTGTTCTGACAGCTAATTCATGATATTTGCTATCAATGATGACAGATACTTTGATTTCTGAAGTAGAGATCATCTTGATATTGATCTTTTCATTTGCAAGCGCTTTGAACATTAAGCTCGCAACACCGGCATGTGAACGCATACCCAGACCTACAAGTGATACTTTTACGATATCTTTGTCACCAATAACACTACGCGCACCCATTGCTTGTGCCGCAGCTTCTGCAATTTCAAGCGCTTTATCGAAATCAATTTCATTGACCGTAAAGGTGAAATCAGTTGTGTCGTCTTGAGCGATATTTTGAACGATCATATCGACTTCAATATTCGCCTCGCTAATCTGCTCGAGAATATTAAAAGCAATACCGGGTTGATCAGGAACGCCGAGAACGGTAATTTTAGCTTCATTTTTACTTGTTGCAACGCCGGAGATAAGGGCAGCTTCCATATCAATATCCTTTTCTGTAGTAATAAGTGTTCCTTCCCCCCCATCAGTGAGTGACGAGAGAACGCGGATAGGAACGTTGTTTTTAGCAGCAAGCTCAACAGAGCGAATTTGTAATACTTTTGAACCTAAACTTGATAACTCTAACATCTCTTCAAAAGCGATTTTATCAAGTTTGCGAGCTTTTGGCTCGATACGTGGATCTGTTGTGTAAACACCATCAACGTCTGTGTAAATTTGGCACTCTGTCGCTTTAAGGCTAGCCGCTAATGCAACTGCTGTTGTATCAGAACCCCCGCGGCCGAGTGTTGTCACAGAGCCATCGGTTGTAACCCCTTGAAACCCTGCAACAACAATCACATAGCCAGCAGCAAGGTCTGCTTCCATGGCGGAAGTATCAATGTTTTTAATACGTGCTTTAGTATGGACTCGGTCGGTTAAAATACGGGCTTGATCACCATTGTATGATTTTGCTTTAATGCCCATCGCTTCAAGCGCTATGCATAAAAGTGAAATACTGACCTGTTCTCCGGTTGAAATTAAAGCATCCATTTCACGCGGATTAGGTCTTTTGGTAAGCGCATGTGCTAAGCCTAAAAGACGATCAGTTTCTCCTGACATCGCAGAGAGAACAATGACCATTTGATGTCCTTCATTGTGGTTTTTTTGAATACGGCGTGCGACATTTTGGATGCGTTCAATATTTGCAACCGAGCTGCCGCCATATTTTTGTACTAACAGAGTCATTTAATTTATCCTGCCTTATTTTTATCAGTACTATTATAGAGGTCGAACTTTTGAGACCGACTTATAAATATTACAAGAAAGCGCTCGAAAATCTAGCGCTTTCTTGAATTTATCATAATCTATCTTTTTGAAGGTTATAAGAAGATAAAGTTCAGTAAGATATAGACCGGTGTAAGTACGATTGTTGCGATAAACATATAACCGAAGAAGGAGGGCATTTTGATCCCTTCTTGTTCTGCTATTGATTTCACCATAAAGTTTGGTGCGTTACCAATATAGGTTAATGGGCCTGTAAATACGGTACCCATTGATATCGCTAATAAGGTTGCAGCCATACTATCACTCATGAGATAGTTCGCAGCTGTGACACCTTCAGGGGCCTGGGCTCCTGCCATTTTAAAGAATACTAAGTATGTCGGTGCGTTATCTAAGAAGGCAGATAATACAGTTGTGACCCAGAAGTAGATCACATTAATCGGTGCGCCTGTATCTGTGTGCGTAATATCGACAACTGCACTAAATGCACCATTTCTGCCTGCTTCTAAAATAGTAATCACTGGCACGATCGTTAAGAAGATTCCGAGGAATATTTTTGCAACCTCAATAATCGGATGCCAATTAAAGTTGTTATCTTCTCGGATTTTTTTCGAGGTGATTTTAAGGGAAATAATGGTAAGTACAATGAAGAAAATATCGCGGAGAACGTTTTCAATATGAACATCAACCCCAAATACATCCCATGAGATTCCCGGAATCCAAACGCCCGATAAAATGATTCCAAACAAAACACCTAAGATAATAAGAAAGTTTTGTTTACCAACAACAACGATTGTTGTTTTCTCCGTTGGTTTAGCAATGTTCTCCTTCTTAAAGTAGTAGCTATCGATCACAAAGAAGAGTGAGAGTAAGATTACAGAGAAAATGACAACGGGTAAGAACATGTGTTCTAGCGTCCAGAAGAAATCAACGCCGTTGAGGAAACCTAGGAATAATGGTGGATCCCCTAAAGGTGTTAGCCCGCCCCCTATATTTGCCACTAAGAAAATGAAAAATATAGGAATGTGCATACGGAATTTACGATCTTTGTTTGCAGATAAAATCGGACGGATTAAGAGCATTGCCGCACCCGTTGTTCCCATTACAGACGCAAGAATCGTCCCTATTGCCAGAATGGATACGTTGAATTTTGGACTAGCTGCTAAGTTTCCAGAGATATGAATCCCGCCTGATGCGGCAAACAACACAAGAAGCAGTAATATGAACGGGATATATTCACCGAGCATCGCATGGGCAAAGAGATTCGCCGTGATCGACATGTCAAATTGTATGATCAATGGAATAAAGAATAAAAGCGTCCAAACAAAGACAATTTTACCGTAGTGATGCTCCCAGAGACGCGGGGCAAAAAGAGGGAGGATTGCAATCGAGAGAATAATCCCAATAAATGGGATAGACCAAAGTGGTGAAAGGCTCTGTCCGTCGAAAGATAAGTCTCCACCGGCAAGCGCTATGCTTGGTAGCATGCAGATGCTCAGAAGAAAGGATAAGGCTTTACGCATTTTACCTCCAATATTTATTTAGCGTAGTGTGTTTGAACTATCAACTCTTTAATAAAAAAGAACGTATTTAGATCCGACATCGATATATATGATGATGTAACGATTAACAGATTGTTAACAGATCGATCATATATTGCTTGGAAAATGATTTGGAAAGCCTTTTGTACTGCTTCTTTAGTATAAGACCATAAATACAGACTAAAATAAAAAGCACCCCACCCTAAAGAGAGTAGATCAATTTTATTTTAAGTGAGGTAGTGAGCAAATCCTAAAGAGGAACTACTAGAGGCCTTCGTTATCGGTTAAAGCAAGTTTAAGCTACAAATTATGTCTTTGGGAAACGGTAACATGTTATGCTATAAACTAACTTCAAATCAATTCACAATAGCACATAATATGAGAAAATTTCAAAAAATCGCCCTAGTACTGAGCAATAAAGAGTCACTTGAAATACAAGAGGCTGTTGCCCGTACAAAAGAAATTATGGATATCCATGGTGCATGTTATTTTGAAGTGAATAACTTAGAGTATCGTAATAAGTTGAGTTATCCCGATGTCATTATGGCGGAAATCTCAACATGCGACTTAATTATTGCCTTTGGGGGCGATGGGACCTTTTTAGGCATTGCCCGAAAAGTTCATCAGTTCAATATCCCTGTTTTAGGCGTTAATCTCGGACGATTAGGTTTCTTGACAGACATAGATCAAAAGACATTGCATACGCACTTGTCGGCAATTTTGGAAGGGGATGTTGATTATGAGGAGCGTTTTCTTTTAAAAGCTTCTATCAATGAAAATTTACGTTCTTTTGCGATGAATGATGTGGTGATTCATAAAACGGAATTATCGCGATTGATAGAGATTGATGTCTATGTGAATGATCATTATTTATCCACATATCGTGCCGATGGGCTAATTTTAGCAACCCCCACAGGGTCAACTGCATATTCTCTATCTACGGGTGGGCCGATTATGTATCCATCGTTGCCGGCGATTGTGATTTCGCCCATTTGTCCCCATACATTCAGTCATCGTCCTTTAGTGATTCCCTCTAATTGCAAGATTGATGTCGTGACGAGTGATCGTGAAAAAGAGCCCGTGCATGTTACCTGTGATGGGCAAGAACTATTTACGCTCTCTAATGATGAGCGCTTAACGATTGAACCCTCCACCCATCTTCTGACACTCTTACACGCGAAGGATTATAATTATTTTTCCATTTTAAGAGAAAAGCTTAACTGGGGGAATCAGCCCGTTATCAGAAGATAAGGGCTGATAAGATATTTTTTTATATAGTATGATTTTATTTTGAAGTCGGCTGATCCATGCCTTTAATACTTTGAAGTTTCGCGAAATTATATTGCTGTTTTGTCGTACGCTCTAATATTAAGCAGATAATTGCGGGGATAAATGCTGCGACTAAGAAGGATTCCAATAGGTAATCAAGCGGACCTGTTGGGCTTGGGAAGAGATAAAGGCTCGCTAGTAGACCCATAATTGTAGCGATCGTAGCTTGTGTCCCTGTGATTTTTTTGCTGTAAAGCCCATAAAATACAGGAAAGGCCGCCGCAGAGCAGAGCAGATCTGCGAGTAAAAAAAGGTAGAGTACACTTAATCCCTTTGCCGATGTATACCAAACAGGAATTGCGAGTACAATCACAAGCCAGCGAGAAATAGCCATGAGTTGCTGACTGGTTAAATGGGGCATAATTCGTCTTGCATCCACCGCTATTAAGCTACTCACAGCACTAATTGCGGTATCTGCACTACTCATCACTAGCGCAAGACCGAGTGGAATCAGTAAAATAATAAACCAAAGCGGTAATGAGGAGATTAAGACATTAAATAGTGCGACTGAGCTATCTCCATCGGGTGTCCATGCCATAAAGGCAAGACCAAATAACCCCATCACGAAAATAATCGGTGCCACGAAAATCCCACCCATCAGAAAACCATTACGCATCGCTTTATCGTTATGTGCAGCATAGATGCGCTGCCAATTTCCCTGATGAAAAAGACCGGTGAGTAAAATAGCCACAAAAAAGGTTAAGCCTGATTTAATGCCGACAGCACTTGTTAAGTGGAGTAGTTCCGGAGCCGTTGCTTTGAGCTTATCGATGGTTGGGGTCGCACCGCCGATGGCATTCCAGCCGAATATAATCAGTAAAAAGAGCAGCGGAATAATGACGAGCATCTGAACTTTATCGGTAAAGATGCTTGCGCGAAGCCCTCCGAAATATGTGTATGAGAGCGTCGCAATTAACACAATCGCACCCGTCACCCAAAGGGGAATCGGCGCTATGAGTGTGACAAGTTTTGCCATTGCGGTAATCTCCGCTGTGAGTGAGATAAACATATAAAACATCATAATCACTAGCGTGAGCGCATACATCGGTTTGCCAAAACGTGTAATCACATATTCAGTTAAAGTATGGCCATGCGGCATTAATCCGCGCATGCGGCTGCCAAGCGGAATCATCGCAAAGCGCGGCGCCATTGAGCCGAGCGCATAGCCAATGACGGCGCCAAGCCCGCCCCAAGTTGCAGCTTGGGCTGGCGAAAAGAGAATCCAGGCGCCTAAAGAGGAAGCCATAAGCGTGAGCATGGTGGCAAAACCACCTTGTGTATTTCGCGCAATAATATAGTTTTCGAGGCTATCGTGATGCCGGCGCGCATAGAGAATGCCCGCTACTGCAAATATTGTTGAAAAGAGAAGCAGCCAAATAATGGTGGCACTTTCATTAAGCATAATTTTCCCATCCTAAAAGTAGATTAACGTTAATTTTATTGGATGTGGAAATGCGTCGCTTTGGGGCACTAAAAAGTGTATTGGAGATGATATCCTTCCCTGCGCTGGCATTATCCAGATCAGGTTCAAAGGGTCGGTTATTCACCTCTCAGCTGTAAAGCACCCCTAGGAACTATGAGTGAGGATAGGGAATTTTCGCCTAACAGTCAAATTAACCGGCAGACTTCCTCGCGGGGGAGCCCCTTTCGGTTAAAAGTTTCGAAGTGAGTGTGAGTATGTTATCTTTGCTTCTTGACACGGGGTGTCTGCATTCTTGGCGTATTCATTAAAATACAATCATGCAATGACAGACTGAGAGAATACCCGTTGAACCTGATCCAGCTCATACTGGCGGAGGGATGTCGGACATACATTGCATGTGTCGTTACATTACCTTTGCCGCTCAATTTTTTTGGAGGCAAATATGGTTAAAGTTTTACCTATCCAGGAACAAGTTGTATTAATCACCGGCGGTGCGCGCGGTCTTGGTGCTGAATTAACACGCGCCTTTCTCGATGCGGGTGCTTGCGTTATCATCAATTATCTTACGAGTGAAACAGCAGCAAAAGCACTCGTTTCATTAGCACCAGAACGGGCGATTGCTATTGAAGCGGATGTTTGTGACAAAGCTGCGGTTGAAAAGATGGTACTTGAAGCCAGCACTCATTTTGGCAAACCGATCACTACGGTGATTAATAATGCACTACCTAGTTTTAGTTTTAATGGCGATGCGCGTCCTCATGCTGATGCATTAACGTGGGATAATCTCACGCAGCAGATGGAAGGAATCGTCAGAGGCGCACTCAATACGACACAAGCGACAATGGCGGGGATGGAAGCCATTCAATTTGGTCGCATTATTAATATTGGCACCAATCTTTTTCAAAATCCTGTTGTGCCTTATCACGATTATACTGCGGCAAAAGCAGCGTTGCTCTCATTAACCCGTACTCTTTCCCAAGACCTTGGGCCGAAGGGGATTACCGTCAATATGCTCTCAGGCGGTTTACTACGAACAACGGATGCATCAAGTGCAACGCCGGAAGCAGTATTTGATTATATTGCTGCAAATACACCGCTTCGCAAAGTGACGGATCCCACTGAGTTTGCCGATACTGCACTTTTCTTTGCATCGCCTTGGTCAAGAGCTGTCACAGGGCAGAATCTGATCGTCGATGGTGGCTTGGTGAAAGGGTAGGGAGATTGATGATGAATAGACAATTACATTTAAATCTTTTTATTTACACTTGTGGACATCATCGTGCTGCATGGCGGCATCCTGATTCCCCAGTGGAGCGCTTGGGCGATGTTCGTTATTATGAAGCGCTCGCCCAAGCTGCCGAAAGGGCAAAGCTTGATGCGGTTTTTTTCGCAGATGGACATTCTCCCAGCAATGTCGAAGATGGACCACAGTGGTTTTTAGAGCCCTTAACGCTGCTTTCAGCGCTAGCAAGAGCGACAGAGAAGATTGGGCTTATCAGTACGGTTTCAAGCACCTTTCAAACGCCCTTTAATGCCGCACGAATGATGGCATCACTCGATTATATCTCTGGGGGGCGAGTCGCTTGGAATGTTGTGACATCTATGTATGATGCCGAAGCCCGTAATCATGGTTATGAATCAATGCCGGTGCACGCAGATCGTTATGATCGTGCCGTGGAGTTCATTACCGCTGCGAAAAATTTATGGGATTCTTGGGCTGATGATGCGCTTGTTTTAGATCGACAAGGCCTTTATGCGGATAAAAGTCGGGTTAATCCAATTCATCATCAAGGGGATCATTTCTTAGTGGATGGTCCCTTAACGATTCCAAGACCGCCGCAAGGGCATCCTGTTCTATTTCAGGCAGGCGCAAGTGAGCAGGGGCGACAGGTTGCGGCAACGCTTGCTGAGGCGATCTATGCAGTTGCCTATGATCTGCCTGCATCGCAAGCTTATTACCGAGATATTAAACGCCGAGTCAAAGCAGCGGGTAGAACCGTAGATGTTCCGATTATGCCGGGATTAGTCACGTATGTCGGCTCAACACTAGAAGAAGCGCGCCGCAAGCAGCGTGAGCTTGATGAGTTGTTACCGACAGAGACCTCTCTTCGTCAGCTTGGGGCTTTTATCGCACAAGATTGCTCGGATTGGGAGCTTGATGCACCTGTGCCGAAGCTGCCACCACTAGAGGCGCATACTGGGCCGAAAGGGCGTTACAGTACGATTTTGCGTATTATTGAGAAAGAGAACCCAACACTTCGTCAGCTTTTAGGGCGATTAGCCGCAGGTGGAGGACATTGCACTATGGTCGGTACTCCAGAATCGATTGCAGATGAGATGGAGCATTGGTTCCGTAATGAGGGCGCTGATGGTTTTAACTTAATGCCGCCTGCATTGCCTTCTAGCTTTCATGATTTTGCTGAACACGTCATTCCTGTCTTACAAAAGCGCGGATTATTTCGTAAAGAGTATGAAGGTAGTACGCTGCGAGATCATTTGGGTTTAACAAGGCCGAATCGGTAGCGTTACGATATAAAGTCATCAATAGAAAATTAAATTCATTGAAAGGCTCAGTGAAAGAAATAAATTTATAAAATCAATATATTAGTTGTTAAATTGAAGAGGATGTATTTAGGTTTTTTATAAAAAACAAAAAATAAAAAGGGCATTTGGTTGCATTTGTTTTTTTACGATATATACTCTACTCGTTTGTTTCGAGTAAGATGATAGAGAGATCAAAGAATGAATCGACGTATGAGCACAGTGAAGTTTCATCAAGTCGTCCGCACAATGGGACCGACTCAATCATTCTCTATTTCTATTATTATCGATCAAGCTATTACAGATTTTATAGAAAAAGCCTCCATTTAAATGGGGGCTTTTTTTTAGCTAAAAAAGTCACTGAGGACTTTAAGACACAACTTCAGTATCACACACATACACAGATCCATCATGAAAGAGAATAGGGAAATTATTATGAGCACACCAATCAATAACGCACATCGTATTTACACAGACACTAAAAGTTTGAAAGCATATTTATTGAATAATATTCAAAAAAATGGTGGTTGGGTCAATGCGCATATGCATGGTGATCGTGCATTTACGATTGACTATGAAGGATTTGATGTTTATCAAACGCAAACACTCATTGAGAAATGGGATACGCTTGATCGCATTAAATCGAATATGACAGAAGAAGACTACTACCGTCATTTTTCAATGGGTATTGAGCGTATGATAGAGCAGGGCGTTTCGGCAGTCGGAAGCTTTATCGATGTGGATCCTATCTGTGAAGAGCGCGCGATTAATGCGGCACTTCGCGCTCGCCGTAATTATGAGGGCGATATTGTTATTAAACTTGTAAACCAGACCTTGAAAGGCGTGATTGCAAAAGATGCGCGCTACTGGTTTGATAAAGGTGCAGAAAAAGTTGATATCATCGGTGGTTTACCGCGTCGTGACTTCCGTGATCATGGTGAGGGCATGGATGCAGTACATATGGATGTATTGTTAACGACCGCAAAAGCACAAGGAAAGATGGTACATGTCCACGTTGACCAATTTAACTCTAAAGATGAGAAAGAGACGGAGTTAGTCGCGGATAAAACAATTGAGCATGGCATGGAAGGTCGTGTCGCGGCGATTCATAGTATCTCCATCACAGCGCATGATGAAGAGTATCGTCAAATGCTCTATAACAAAATGCTTAAAGCGCAAATGATGGTAATCGCTTGCCCATTTGCATGGATCGACAGCCCACGCCGTGAAGATCATGGTCCAACGCGTAACGCAATCACCCCAGCAGATGAGCTTGCAAAAGCTGGTATTCCGGTTGCAGTGGGTACAGATAATATTGCGGACTATATGTTGCCATTTAGTGATGGCGATATGTGGGAAGAGCTCAAGCTTTTGATCACAGGTTGTCGTTATACAAACCTTGAAGAAGCCATCAATATTGCAACCAAAAATGGACGTATGGTACTTGGTTTAGAACCTTACGCCCGCGTGTAATCTTTTAATTAGGATCCCTAGTCCTGATTGAAAGATGACAAGAGAGCTCCTCTAGCGCTAAGAGTAAAGGATTATTGTATCGCGAGGGAGTTCTCAAAATACCTCTGAATAAGAAGAATGAATAAGATGAGAGGTGGATAGAGAAAGGTGGCAAATCCTTTTAATCCCCTTTAATTAGGGATAAATACGGAATCACTGGATCAATATCACAAAAGGTCATTGACCTATGAATGGCACTGAATAATGGCTAATCCCTGTTTCAGTGCCTTTTTTAATCTTTGCAAAACAGTGAGATAGTGGGGTGTAAAATTAAAGCCTTTAAAAAAGTCGCTTAAATTTTACTTTAAGCGACTTTTATTGATGGGCAGTTAAGAAATTCCCATTGAGTTGTAACTCTCTGATTACTTACAGTTTATTTGGATCTTCAATCCCATTTTGTAAACACATTGCTGTTAAGGTATTTCTCAAAAGACAAGCAATCGTCATAGGGCCAACACCACCTGGCACGGGTGTGATGTAAGCGGCATTTTTAACAGCCTCATCAAAATCAACATCCCCAACTAAACGCATTTTACCATTTTCCTCAATACGATTGATGCCGACATCAATCACAGCCGCGCCTTTTTTGATCCAGTCACCTTTCACAAGCTTAGGAACCCCGACCGCAGCCACAACAATATCCGCTTCGCGGCAAAGTGCAGCAACATCTTTAGTCCGCGAATGGGCGATTGTGACAGTGCAGTTTTGAGAGAGTAATAACTGCATCATTGGTTTCCCGACAATATTAGAACGACCGACAATCACAGCGTGTTTTCCTGAAAGATCTTTTCCGAGTTTATCTTGCAAAAGAAGCAGTGAGCCAAGTGGTGTACACGGAATAAGGTAAGGTTTACCGATAGAGAGCTGACCGATATTCACAGGGTGAAAACCATCGACATCTTTTAAGGGATTGATCGCATAGAGTACTTCTTCTTCATTTAAATGCTTTGGTAATGGCAGTTGTACTAAGATACCGTGAATGGTTTTATCATTATTCAACGTTTCAATGAGTGTTAATAACTCTTCTTGAGAAGTTTCTGCCGGAAGACGGAATGTTTCAGATTTAAAACCACACTCGATTGCAAATTTCTCTTTATTACGTACATATACTTGGCTTGCAGGATCTTCACCGACTAAGACAACGGCGAGCCCTGGATGAATATGATGTTTTTTCTCCAGCTCAGCAGTTTGTTCTGTAATGGTTTTACGGAGGTTTTCTGCGAAAGCTTTTCCATCAATGAGATTAGACATACGGTTTTCCTTGTTGAATATTAAAATAGAGTGTGTTTGTGTACTGAAATTTAAAATGAACTAATAATTAGAATAAACGGTGATTTATGCCAGGTTATTGATTGATTTCGCGATGTTTGACGATCGTACTGTAATCTTCACTGAGCAATTGAAAGAGCTTTTGCGAAAGATAAACAGATCGATGCTTGCCGCCGGTACAACCAATAGCAATCGTTAAATATGAGCGAGTTCCTTGTGCAAAGGAGGGCAGCCACTTTGTAATAAAGTGCGCGATATCACTGTAAAATTCTTGAATATCATCAGTCGTTGCAAAGTAATCTATGACAGGTTGATCAAGGCCTGTATATTCTCGTAATTCTGGAACCCAGTGGGGGTTTGTGAGCATTCGTGCATCAAAGACAAAGTCAGCATCGAGGGGGATGCCATTGCGATAACCAAAGGAGACAATAGAGATTGCAAGCGCTGCGCGCTTATTTTCGATCAGGCGATCTTTCAAGATGGCGCGTAATTCATGAACATTTAAAAATGAAGTATCAATCGTGACATCTGCAGAAGATCGCAATGGGGAGAGCAGTTCCCTCTCTTTTGTGATTGCATCAGATAAACTGACGCTTGCGCTAGTAAGTGGATGACGTCTACGAGTATGACTATAACGTTTGATTAAGGTCTCATCATTGGTTTCTAAAAATAGAATTCGAGGTTTGAGTGCCGTCGATTTTTCAATGATTTTGAGAATATGTTCAGCTTCCAGAAGATCTTCTGGAAAGCTTCTAGCATCAACGCCTATTGCAAGCTTACTCGTTTGATTTTTTTGTTGAATTTCTTCGATGAAACGAGGGATAAAAGAGATCGGTAAATTATCGATACAAAAATAACCTTCATCTTCTAGCGTCTGTAATGCGATAGATTTACCAGAACCTGAAAGACCGCTGATAATAATCATATTTTGCATCATAGAGGGATAGTTCCTTATATCATAAATTTATAGTGCAGCAGATAAGTTGTTAGAATGGGGTAATTTATATATCTAATTTTATATATCTAATTTCATCTGCTCAGGTTTTTTTTGAGTCCGTTTTTTGGGCGGCGAAGGAGGAGTATCCAACGCTTCCTTTTTTGCGTGGGTAGAACGAGAAGTACTGCTTTTGGGAGACGTTACTTTTTTTGATATTTTTGTTGCCGGTAAAGGCACTGATTTTTTAGCGAGAGGCTGCTCTTTTTTAGGGGCTTTCGCGCGAACTTTTTTGTCCGCAGGTAAGGGTTTTGCTTCACTTATATCTTGTGTCGCAAGTTTTTTCTGATTTTGAGATGCAGTGGTCGACTTTATATTGACAGCTTCGGCATTGTTGCGACGAACATGCCCTAAGTTAGGCGGTGTTGAGACTCTCTTTGTGGGAGACGCTGGCCTGCCAGGGCCTGCCTTTGCAATAATTTGGGCCCCTACGCGATTTGTGGGACGAATACGACTCTTAACTTGTTGGGCTTTTAAAATGCTGAGTAATGCTGATGCAATGCAAAATAGTGCAAAAGCGGCGGCAAAGTAATATTTATAATCAGCCAGAATATAGCGAAATTCACCTTTAAAGCTAATATTCGGTAGCACCCAGATAATGACAGGGAGCGAGATCGCAAGGAGTAACAGGTGAATCCTTGCCGGGATTAAGAGCCACGTGCCTGTAATGCCATCATAGTCATACTTTGAGGCGGGCGAGTGAAGCTGTTTTTGTAATTGCGGGTCATTATTGTTCATACGGCATTAACTCATCGAGGTAATGGTTGTAGAAAAGAATAAAAGCGAGCACTTCTTTTTCTCCAAATTGTGGAAATAATCGCATAAAAGCATTATTTCCAGACACATGAGATTTTACCTTATTTAATTGGTTTCGGATAGTTTCTGGCAGAGAATTGATATAATGATGATCTTTTAATATTGTTGTTAATAATTCAGGTCGCCAAGCATCCCATGGAATATTCACTAAATGGGGGAGAGAGGATCGTACTTCCATTAATGCATTGAGGAAAAATCGATCTTGAAAGCACGATTTTCCGGTTTCTTTTGAAACGAGGTAAGGAATCGGCGCACTGATCCCATATAAAAAACCACGGATAAGGTGTTTTAACAGCTTAGAGGCATCTTCTTTGGTATAAAATGTACATGTGTGAAAGTCAGCAGTTTGTTGATTATTATAGAAAAAAAGGACGGAATTGTGCAGATCATCTGTTTTTTTGGTGGCATGATAAAAGATGCTCGATATCTCTGCCTTGATTAATCTTCTCTGATCGAGCTTACCGACATCCCATAAAATCACTTCGCCTTGATTAGATTCTCGAGGCACTTTACCATGCAGCGTAATACCATCCTTAAATTGGCATATCTCAAATTCACCATAAGGGTACTCTTTGCTCATCAGTTTTTGCGTCAGCGCTTTCGGTAATGTAACTTTATCATCCCAAGCGATTTTACCATATGCAAACTTTGGAAGAGACCCCTCAAGTCGATGTCGGGTAAAGAGATCTTCCGCAACATGATTGAGTTTTTCTTGAAGCCCTGACAGTGGAAGATCATCTTTAGCCTCCATCATGGATTTTAAAAGGGCATCTGTCATTGTGCGGTTGAACTGAAACTCATCGAGCCCTTTGCTGATTGTAAAGATCTCATCATCTTCGATCAAGGTTGTGTAATCTTTTAAAGAAGAGAGATTTAATCGGTATTCTGCAAAATAATCTGTCGGGTTTTGATAAAATCGGATTAAAGAATCAAGGGAGATATCTGTCAGCGGCGTGATTTTTTGAGCAGCTTCATAGCTATGGATTAAGGACTCATAGTGATAAGGGGCTGTATAATAATGTTCAGGATCTTCAGTTAAAATCCACTCATTTTGGTAGCTCTGTATTTTACTGCCCATTTGGAAGAGGCTATCATTATAAGATGCCATCGGATGAGTGAATGTAATAGCATCAGATGCCGATGAGGGTGCTGATACAAGCGAATCATGTTGTGTGTCTATCGTGGCGACTTGATCAATATATCGTGTTAATTCATCGATTAAGAGCGAGGGGAAAAGATCGCTATTATCTCGAATTGATTTGCCAATATAGCTCAAATAGAGTATCTCTTTTGCGGAGAGAATCGCTTCTAGAAATAGATAGCGATCATCTGTATTACGATTTCGATCGCCCCGCATTCTTTGATATTGCATTAGGTCAAAGCCGTGACTAATCGATGATTTAGGGAAATCGGATTGGTTCATACCAATCATGGCAATCATCTTAAAGGGAATTGTCCGCATGGGGATAAAGGAGCAAAATGTGATTTTTCCTTGGATAAAATTTTGCTCTGGTTTCTCTTCGAGAAGCTTGTTCTCTAACATCGGAGTTAATGCTTTCAGCGGTAGGGTTTTGTGAAAGGAGACACTTTCCGCGCCGGCAAGAAGATTTTGCCATATCCGCTGGGTAAAATGTAATTTATCATTATTCTGCGATGTTTCCGCAAAGAAGTTTTGCCAAACGACCGGCAATATCTGCCGCCAATCATTGATTGTTTTATCTCCGGATAACTGATCTCGAGTTTCGGCAAGAAGATCAATAAAATGGCAGAGGTAGCCGAGGATTTCGGCATTTTTCCCTTCGACATGCGCGTAAGGATAGAGTGTGTGGTCGTTATCCTCAGAGAGTGTTAATGTTGCAGACTCAGAACCATATCCAAGGAGCATGCGTCTCAGTCCCCAACGCCATGTATTAATATCCCAGTCGAACTGATTGTTATAAGGGACTTGCAGCTCATCTGTAAGTTGCTGTCCATCGAGTGCTTGTTTGATATTCGCATCATGAATCCAGAAGTGAATTAAGGCTAAATCTCGTTCCTCAAAATGGAACTTTTCCATAATTTCAGGGAGCTGAATAAGCATTAATAGATCACTTGCTTTGAAAGTACTCTCAGGCAGGGCAAGCAGTTGTAAGAGTGCTGTAAAAATCGTTTCGCTCTCTTTTAAACTTACATCAGAAATTGAGTAGGGTAGATAACGCTCTTTGGGCGCACTACCAAAAATAGCATGAATAAAAGGCGCATATAGCTCGATATCTGGCGTCATTACAACAATATCTTGTGGCTCTAGCGTTGGATTATCCATCAATTCCCGCAAGATTTGATTATATAAGGCTTCCACTTCCCGCATCGGACTGTACGTCACATGAATTTGAATGGAACGATCATCAGGGTTGAGCGGATGTTTTTCTGTTTCATTCGTCGGTTTTAGGTGATAAACCTCAGATTGAATTTTCGTCAGTAGGGAAGAAATAACAGGTTCAGAGAATGCCTCTGTGATGTGTAGATCTAATTCACCATCAAATTTTTGTAATAGATGTAGATGATCTCTCCCGACTTTTCCTAAAGATGCTAAAAGCGGATTTCCGTAACTATTTTGCCAGTAATCATCGAGTGAATTTAATACATCTTTTGGAATGTGGGGAGATACAGGGTCAATTTCACTCTGCTGCTGGAGAAAGAAGTTTGTGAGATCAAATTGTGGGATACCCATTCCTTTGATCAAATCGCCCCAATAGTACTGAGAGGGATTATTGAAAAAGAGATGAATATCCATCACTTTTGAAAATTGCGCAATAAGCTCTAAAAAAAGTGGCGGAAGTGAATTCAACCCAATAATAAAGATCCGTTTAGGAAGACGTTTTTGAATGAGAGGATCTTGCAATTTTCGATCAATCAAAGGCGGGAGCATACCAAAATGAAGTGGGTGTCCTAATGCTTCATACAATTTTCGGAATAATGCCATTTGCCACACCTCAAGATCAACGGGTAGTTGTTGATCAAAATGGGGCGGTGCAAGATTGCCATTTGTCCATGCATTAATCCAATGGCTACGATAGACGATATATTTGTCAAAAATAGCCGCGAGTTCTTCACTCAAATGTAAAATCCCTAAAAGGGGATTGCGTTCCCGTTTGCTTTCAGCATCTTTCTCATATTTTTCTAAATATTGTTTGATCGGTGAAAAGAGATCATTCTCGTTATCGCCAATTTTATTCCCCGTAACAATTTCATCGATAATTTTTACAAGTGGCCAAAAAAGCTGGTCTTTAGAGAGCCTCTCGATCGGTCTTTCGGCACGTTCTTCTTCTGAAAATACCGTTTCCAGCAAGTTCATCAACATTTTTGCCGGCAGTAAGAATTCAGCTTGTGTCAGTATACCGAGTTGTTTTGCTAGCTTAATCTGCATCCATCTCGCCATCCCAAAGTTTTGGACAAGAAAGTACTCTTTATCAAAGGGGCTTTTTTGAGGGTCAACTTTTGTGAGATACCCTGTAATATATTGCAAGGTATCTAAATGGTTGGAGTAGTAGAGATTAAAACTCATCGTAAAATTTCCTATAAGCGGGGAGCAATCAGGGATTGATCGCAGAAAAGGCGGCTTGATACGGATAATGTTGTGAGAGATAAAATCATAATATCATTCATAAAAATAGTCTGCCGAAGTCCCTTTTTATCTGCTACATTAGTATAGCAAAGATCATATTAGAGGCATTGATATCTATCTCTTTGCGCAGAAACCTAAACCTGCATTGATAGACCCTGATCAATATATTGAGCGGATATTTATCTTTTAGTATGACAACAGAATATAGGCGCATGTTTTACAGATCTATCAGAACATGTGTCGCGCTAATCAAAGGTCATTATCTTCGGAAGCGCATCGAGATATAGGCATTTATTCATCATCAGATTCATCATCAGAAAATTTTAGATAGGAGTAGTAGCAGATTATGGCAGGAGTAGAGAATTTATTTGCAAAGCGTATCCAAGGCTCTCAAAGTTCAATCGTAAGAGACCTTTTACAATATACGAAAATGCCGAATATTGTTTCGCTTGCAGGCGGAATTCCAGCGGCAGATATGTTTGATATGGAAGGAATTAATGCTGCTTTAAATGAGGTCATTACTTCTGGCGAAGTCAATGCTTATCAGTATAGTACAACTGATGGTGAAGAGGTTCTTCGTGATGAGATTGTAAAATTCATCGCGGATCGTGATATCCATGCTAAAGCGGATGAGATTGTTGTGACGAGTGGTTCACAGCAAGGGCTTGATCTTATTTCACGAACATTCCTGGATGAAGGCGATGTCATTTTGGTGGAGCGACCGACTTATCTTGCTGCTATTTCGGGCTTTAAATTAACAGGCGCAACCGTTGAAGATGTTGAGGGCGGCGCGGATGGTTTAAATGTCGATGCCTTAGAAGCACGTCTTGAAAAAGGCCCCGTAAAAGCACTCTATATTGTGCCAACCTTTGCAAATCCAACGGGTTCAACGCTTTCAGCAGAGAAACGCCAGCGTATTTTAGATTTAGCTGTTAAACATAATTTTGTGATTTTTGAAGATGACCCTTATGGTGAAATTCGTTTTACAGATGCATTGGCAAAGCCCATCTATTCGCTCGTGAAGACGGAAGAAGAGAAAGAGCATATTGTTTATCTCTCATCATTCTCAAAAGTATTAGTACCGGGACTTCGTTTGGGCTTTATCGTTACAAGTCCAAAAATTCGCGAAAAAATTGTGATCTGCAAACAATCTGTCGATCTTCATACGCCTGTATTATCACAATTGATTGTCGCAAATTATCTTAAAAGTGGTCGCTTGCAACCTCGGATTAAAGAGATTTCAAAAGCATATCAATTACGTTGCCAATATTTAATGGATTCTCTACGTAAATATACCGGCGATAAAATTACTTTTGCTGAACCAACGGGCGGCATGTTCCTCTGGGCAAAGTTACCAGAAGGCATGAGTGCGAGTAAATTGTTAAAACACGCAATTGATGCAGAAGTTGTATTTGTTCCAGGATCGGCATTTTATGTCGGTACACCAGAAGATAATACGCTTCGACTCTCATTTGCGACAGTGACGGAAGATTCAGCAGAAGAGGCGGGGCGTCGTTTAGCGATCGCTTTAGAAAATTACGAGGCATAATTGAGTCATTCATTCACTAAAATACGCCGTAATCATCAAGTTTTTTACCACAAGGGCCTAGATGAATCGGTCAGTGATTTGATTACATGCTGTATTAATATACGTATAGATGATTACGTATAGATGATCGAAGCCATCTCTCGCTGCATAGAGGTGGCTTTTTTATTGAGTGCGTAACGGCATTTATGAAACAAGATGATAATGGTATGATATCGCAATGAATAGTGATCAATATAAAACCATAACCGCTTCTAGCGAAGATGAATTCGTAATTTCACGAAGCCGATTTATTACGTTTGCAGTGCCTGTGAAGTCTGAAGAAGAGATAGATACAATCTTAGATGAATATCGTAAGCGTTACAATGACTCTCGGCATGTGTGTTACGCTTATGTTTTGGGTGAAAAGTACGATCGTTACCGCGCAAATGATGATGGCGAGCCATCGGGTTCTGCCGGAAGGCCCATTCTCGGGCAGATCCGCTCGCTTGAACTGACGAATGTATTAGTAATGGTGGTTCGTTATTTTGGGGGGATTAAGCTCGGCACTGGCGGGTTAGTCACTGCATATCAGGAAGGGGCGCGTAATGCGCTTGAAAAAGCGACCATTGTGACAAAAACAATCGGACAAAAGGTGACTTTCACCTTTGATTATCCTGCAACCAATGATGTAAACCATATCATTAATGATTTTAATGCCGCAAAATCGAATGAAAATTATGGGGTGAATTGTGAGATGACTTTAAGTGTCCGAGCCAATGATTATGCAGGATTACTTGCGCGGTTAGAGAAGGTTGATACGCTCTTTATCACTGAAAAGCAAGACGAGTAAAAGCATCTAGTTAATGGATCATTAATCTCGAAATTTGTCAGTTTGTCAGTCATTAAAAACTACAAGAAATACTACATAATCTGAATACTCCGCATAGAGGTATCCTTCTGAATAGGTACCTCCAAGCGGATACTATTTCCAAGTTAAGTACATTAAAAGCTAAGAGCGTTAATATAATCTAAAGTCGACCAATAACGGATTATGATCTGAAGCATCCGTTTCTAGGACTTGACTCTTCTCTAAACGTAGGCCGCGATAAAAGACAAAATCTAATGGGGAGTTAAAGAATGATTTGCGGTGATCGTTATCAAAATTGACGGATTTTAGCCCCATTCTGCGGGTGAAGAGATAGAGAAGATGTAAGCGTTTTCGGCTCCAAGTATTAAAATCACCGGCAAAAATGACAGGGCCATTATGATTCATGACATGCTCGGCAATAGATTGGATCTGTTCGCGATAGATTTTAACGCCTAAACTGAAATTGACAGAATGAACATTCACAACCATTAGTAAACGTTTATCATATAAGGGATAGACTGTAATAAGCGCTGATTTTGCGAGACGCAGAAAAGGCTCTGCTGTTCTAAAAGGGCGTGAATAGAGCGGATAGCTTGAAGCGAGAGTCATTACCCCATATGAATCTTTAGTGATTTCAATTGCCGGCACCTGATCCCCTACTAAAAAGTGTTCTTGAGAGAACTTCACAAGTTCCTCGGATGATTTCGCTTCTTGCAGCAGAATTAGATCCCGATCCTTTCCATACTCTTTTAAGATCGATAGCCAGTTTAATTTCTGTTGCTTGTAGATATTCCACACCATGATTGTCAGGCGGTTATCTTTAGAAAAAGGATAGAATCGATCAAGGCGGGTTTCACCATGTAGGGTTTCTCGCCCCTTGTGGTCTGAGGTAAATCTAAATAGATGATTTTTTTTATTCGCCATAGATCATTCGAACCGAGCTCGTCCTTCATAGATAGGAAGTTTAATATTCCATTGTCGCTCATTCATCTTGAAAAATCATGACTTATTTCAGGTCTTAGGGCAGCAAGCGTATCCGCCTGATACTATGGATGATTGAGTAATACCGTCGTTTACCATTTGAATGATTCGTTTTAGGTTGATCTTACATATCGATAAATCCTAGAGCATATGCGAGTTTTAATTAACAAGTAGGTCGAAATATGCCTATAATCGAATCGTTATTCATTATTAATCATTAGATTGAATGCAGCAGTAACGTATTTCCATCGATTTTGACATATTGCTTTCTGAGGAGAAATGTACGTGATCACTACTTCGAGATTAAAAAAAACAATCCTTACACTGTCTATCATTTCGTTATTACAGACCCCGCTAGTATTTGGGCAGGATTCCAATAGAAGTGAGAGTTCTGTTATCTATTCTTCCATTGTTATGGTTGGGATTTCAGCGATGCCCATTATTCTCCCAATGACAGTTTTTGACTCTATGGCGGATAAGAGCGATAAGAGTCTGGCAGAAGAATTTGTCTATGTTGATGCCCAAAATGAAGAAGGGGAGCCAGTCAAATTGAAGCTTCCGAAAGAGGCTGCAGATAAAGTTTCAATCAATCCTACTGATAAGATTAAGATTGAAGTGGGGGATAAGGGAGATCGCACGCTTTATGTGAATGGGGAGGCAAAAACACTCTTTTTACGGGAAGGGGATAGTCATATTTTAAAGCAAAAACCACTTAATTAAGTCAAACATGATTATTCAGGTAAAACAATAATGATTCTAGAGAAAATAGTGAACAGAGCTCGTATACTTTTTTTGTTGAGTAGCATGTTATTGCTAACGGCATGCAGCGCAATCGTTGCTGACAATAGCTGCGGCGAAAACAATCTCAGCGTAGAAGAGATGCGTAAAACTTTTGTTGTGGGTAAAAATCTAGAGTCAGCTCTGAATAAACTCGGTGCTGAAGTCATTGTAGTGGCGCGAAGTGGGCAAGATCTTGGCGATTATGGTATTAGCTATTCTCATGCAGGATTTGTGGTAAAAGAAAAAACGGGCTGGAATGTCTATCATTTATTAAATGAGTGCCCATCAAGTTTGGGTGGACTGTACCAAGAGGGGTTAGGTGACTTTGTGGTTCCGGCAATTATTAATGAAAAGCGATTGAGTATTGATAGTAAAAGAGATCAAGATTCAGCGCCTGTGGCGGCGAATCTTACCTTTGCTTATGCAATACCGCCTGTAAAAGTGCAGAGAGCTTTGCAATCTTTGCTTCTGAACAAAAGTATTAGAAATAGTGTTTTTGAGCGAAATTATAGCGCTGTTGCCCATCCTTATAATCTCATTAATCAAAATAGTAATGGTTGGCTATTAGAGCTCTATGCACTCGCTGAGGCGCAAACAGAAGGTGTTAAGCTTAAAGACCGTGAAGATGCGCACAAATGGCTTCAAGAGAATGGTTATCAGGGCACTGAGTTACCGGCATCTATCTTAAAGCAGCGTTTAGCTGCGATGGTTGTGGGCAATATCTCTTTAAAAGGACATGCGACGGGGGACCGTTATCAAGGAAAACTATTGATTAATAGTGGGGATTCAGTACTCGATTATATTGCCGGTAACAGCCCTCTTTTAAATTGTGAGCGATACGTGAATAGTGCTAAAAGTCAGGCAGGCGATTATTGTGAATTAAGTTTGGCGCGTTAAATGACGAGTCTCATGAAACTTTCTGAAGTTTAATGAGAATACTGAGCTCCGAAGACTAGGGAGCTAGGGGATTATATTATTGAAGGCACATATTTAATGATCTTGAATCGGAATGATACTTTGTTCAATGAGAGTGTGAAAGGCTGTCTCTAATGATGTTAAATATGTTTGCGCATTTACATTGTATGGCAGGGCATTGCCTATAATTACATCACAATTAAAGGGAACAAACAGTGCTTCACCTTTAGGAAGCGCTTTCCCTAATCCTCGAAGTATGATGGGAATAACCGGAATCTCTGGGTATTGGCTGATCAACATATGAATACCCCGTTTAAGTTTAAAATCCCGCTCTTCGGTGATCGAACGCGTTCCTTCTGGAAATAAAATCAAAATCTCATTGTTCTCTAAAGCTTCGTAGCACTCTTTAAATAGCTCTTGTGGTGCTTTCATGACCTTGCGCTCCATAGGAATAATATCAATGCAGTACTGTGAGAAGAAGCGCATGAATCGATTTTTCATAAAGTAATCCGCGGCTGCAACAGGGCGGATGTTATTGATCCTTGAAAGGGGATAGAGACTCATCAGTACTAGTGTATCTAAGTGGCTAGTATGATTGGCAACGATTATTGCGGGGCCTTTTATGGGAATCTGCGGGCGGTTGATGATGTTAAGCCCAAGGCCTATCAAAACAAGCGGTTTAATGATCAACCCAAAAAAGAGGAGCTTTAACCATTTTATTTTTCGATGGGAATGAGAGGATGTCATCATTAAGCCCCCGTGACATAGTAGAAATAATGAAAGAAGATAGGCGCTGCATACATTAGGCTATCGATACGATCTAAAATGCCGCCATGACCCGGAATGAGAGAACTACTATCTTTAATCTTGAGATCCCGCTTAACAGAAGAGAGCACGACATCGCCTACAAAGCCCGAAACTGCAATTAATATGCCGGCAATGATCCCTTGTTGTAATGATAAAATCGTCAGGAATGGGGCTAAAAATGCCGAAAGTATCGTAGTAACAATTAGGCCACCGATAAAGCCGCCCCAAGTTTTATTGGGGCTTACTTTGGGAATGATTTTTCGTTTTCCAAAGCATTTTCCGGATACATATTGGCTCACGTCATTGAACTGTGTCACGAATAGAAGATAAAGAATGAGCCCTGAAAAGCCGGCATTAGGGTTGATTCGATCAATATTTGCAAGATAAGCAATGTGGCTAAAAGCGAAGACGCAGAGCATCAAGCTCCATTGGATAATCGCATTGGCTCTGATAAAGCCATGCGTTTCACCGATTAGGATCGATCTAAAGGGTAAAAATAGAAACATATAGACCGGAATAAAGATAATAAACATGCCGTACCACTGAATATATGCAAAATAAAATTGGAGTGGGATAGCGAGATAAGCCCAAAAGATTAATCTTCGATCCACAATACGCAGCGGCGTAATAGAAAAGAACTCTTTAAGTGCTAAGAAGCTGATAAAGCCAAAAAAGATAGTGCTCGCTTTCGCACCGAAAAGGAGCGCTCCGACTATTAGCGCAATCATCCACCACCAAGAGCGGGTACGAAGCACTAATTCTTGATAATCTTTATCCGGATTACGTTTCACTTTAAAGTAAACAATAAAGCTTGCAATGATAAGGGTCAGGATAAGTGCTAATCCCATCATCAAGGCGTGGCTCGGAATGAAGGAGAAGATTCGCCCCGGGATATTAAAGGGGCTGTAAGCCATAATATTGTTTGATGTATTCATTGAAAACTCCCTAGTCAGTTGATCTCTTTTGTTGAGATGGCTTATTTTTCGCTATTTTTGAACCGGTAAATCTGAATAAGTCGTCTAACTGTGGTGATAAAGCTACCGACAATGATAATGATGATGGCGATCCAGAGAAACTCGGTTGTTAAAGCGAAAAAGAGTCCGATAATAGTTGCGATGAGTGCAATGCTCATCAATGCCATGCGATGCTGTTTGGCAAAGGGGCCTGAGAAGAAAGCTGGCGTCCCCATAGAAACACCTAATACACGGACATAAGCTGTGAATGCCGCAAAGAGTGAGGCCAATAAGCCAAGCGTTAATCCATAAGAGAGATCGTGGTTAAAGGGCGCAATCAAGCTTAAACCAAGGCCTATAAAGAAAAAGGTATCGCTCACCCGATCAGGTACTTCATTAAAGAGTTCGCCAGCAGCTGTGACT
>CANRON010000005.1 GCA_947632245.1 uncultured Ignatzschineria sp.
CATTGGGCAGCAGAAGATGGTGCGGATGCTTGTCTGTTAGTCGCGCCTTATTATAATAAGCCACCGCAAGAAGGTCTTTACCAACATTTTAAATTGATTGCAGAGACAGTGGATATTCCGCAGATCCTCTATAATGTCCCAGGTCGTACAGCATCAGATATCTTACCGGATACGGTGGAGAGATTAGCGAACCTTAAAAATATTGTAGCAATCAAAGAAGCGAGTACATTTGAACGTGTAGAGCAATTAGTTCGCCGTGTAGGTGATAAAATTGATGTATTGACGGGTGAAGATGGGATTGCGGCAAAATGTGTACTTGCTGGCGCAAAAGGTGTTATTTCTGTGACTGCTAATCTTGTTCCGCTTCAGATGCATGAGATGATTCAAGCGGCACTTGCCGGAGATGAATCGCGTGCCTATGAAATTAATGAGAAAATAAAAGAGTTGCACCATGTGCTTTTCTTAGAAGCAAATCCTATTCCAGTAAAATGGGCGCTGCAAGAGATGAAGAGAATTAATGCAGGTATTAGATTGCCATTAGTGCCTTTAGATAAGCAATATCATTTGACGGTTCGTGAAGCGATGAAAAATGCAGGATTGCTCTAACATTGCTTTTGCATGATAATTTGACACGAAAAAAAGCAATCAAATTTTTTTTCGGTTATAATTCACATGATAAGTATTTAGTGATTGTTGAAATCGCTGTATAATGACAAGAATTTTAATCAGTAAAGGTTAGTCCATGTACACAAAAAAAATAGCGTTTGCAGTAGTGCTCTCCGGCTTAATTATTAGCGGATGCTCTACTCAAAATGTGCAATCAAGGGATAGCTTGCGTTATTTGAAGTCATCGCAAGTGAACCCTCTTGAGTACCCACCTAGTCTTGCAAAGAAGACAGAGACTGATGTTCAAGCTACGACGACACTTAAAGAATTCCGTCAGCAGCAAAAAACAGTCGCGTCAAAAGTGCTTCCGATGAATGCATCTGAAGGCATCACATTTATTGAAAATGAGAATGGTCGCCGTTGGATTAACACGGGACACAGTACTGATTTTGTATGGCAACAGATTCAACAGTTGGTTCGTCAATTAGGGCTTGAGATTGAGTCTCAAAGTCCTGAAGCGGGCTTAATTGAGACCAAATGGGCTGAAAATCAAGCCGATGTTCCAGATGGATTTATTCGTGGCCTGATTAAACGCGTTGCAAGTAACCTCTTTGGTGCTTCTTCCCGTGATAAGTTTAAAATCCGTTTAGAGCGTGATGGGGATCGTGTACTTGTCTTTGTGACACACTATGCGATGAAAGATGAAGCAACTGGAAATGATGATCAGTTCCACCGTTGGGTTGATTCCCCAAGTGATCCTGAACTTGAGGCAGAATTTATCGCGCGCCTAGCTGCAAGGTTAGGAGGTGATGGCAGTAGTGCCTTGGGAAAGCAGGGACTTCCCGTCACTGATCGGGAAGGGTTACATCTTACAATCAACAATAGATCTCAGGCAGAGGTCTGGTCACAAATTGCAGATATCTTAAATGATGGCGCACAATATAATGTGCTAGAGAGTTATGCAGATATCAATACGATCCGCGTCGGTCGAGTCGTCAAAAAGCGTCGATTCTGGTTCTTTAGTCAAAATGATCCTGAAGGCGAAGTCTACTATATTCGTATTAATCCTGTGGGTGAAAACGAAACGCGCATCGATGTATTGCCGGTACTCACATTGAATCATCTCGAAGAGATGATGGATAGAGTACAAACGCAATTAAAATAGTATGTGAACTCTGTTAAAATTAAAACGCTCGGTGATATCACCGGGCGTTTCTTGTATTTGAGTGCAGGTAAAGAGGAGAGTCGATGAGTCAACGTATTGCCAAGTTAAAGCCCCATGTCATTAACCAAATAGCAGCAGGAGAGGTGGTTGAAAGACCCGCTTCGATCGTCAAGGAATTGGTTGAAAATAGTATAGATGCAGGTTCTACTAATATCGTGATTGATGTTAAAAGTGGGGGAATGGATCATATTGTTATTCAAGATGATGGTCATGGTATTGCAAAGGATGATTTAAACCTCGCGCTTTCAAGTCACTCAACGAGTAAAATCCGCTCTGCAGATGATTTGGTGGAAGTGTCAACGCTCGGATTTCGTGGGGAAGCGCTTCCGAGTATCGCTGCTGTTTCTCGTTTGACTTTAACCTCCCGTGAAAAGGGGGCGAAATATGCATTTAAAGTACAGGGAAAGGGGCATGATGAGGAAAACGAACCGATGCCCGCATCACTTCTAGAAGGAACGAGAATCGAAGTTAATGATCTCTTCTTTAATGTGCCGGCAAGACGGAAGTTTTTACGGACCGAGAGGACCGAATTTAGTCATATAGAAACGCTTGTAAAGCGTCTTGCACTGATTCGCTATGATATCGGCTTTACGCTCATTCATAATGGCAAAGCGGTTTTTTCGGCGCCAATCGCGCTGACAATGGAAGAGAAGCAAGCACGCATTGGATCTGTATTTAGTCAGGAGTTTTTAGCAGAGAGCTTTCATTTCACGCATACAAAAGAAGTTCATTTAGATGACTATGATACGACGCGCACATTAACGCTTGAAGGATGGGTCGCAAAGCCGACTTTTTTCCGAAATAATAGCGATTGGCAGTATGTCTATGTCAATGGAAGAATGGTCAAGGATCGATTGGTGGCGCATGCTATTCGTCAAGCTTATCGTGATGTGATGTATAGTGATAAGCATCCGGCATTTGTCATCTATTTGACCCTTGATGCCGCGGCGGTGGATGTGAATGCGCATCCGCAAAAGCATGAGGTTCGCTTTAGAGAGTCGCGTATGGTGCATGATTTCCTCTTCAGCACACTCAATCATGTGATCTCACAACCTGAAGTAATGGCGGGTCATGAAAAAATGCCCGTCGTTGCGACGCTTGATGATACGCCGAATGACGCAATTGCAAGCAGTCGGCAGGGCGGCTTATCTTTTGGGGGAAATCATATTCCGAATAGACCCTATAAGCCTGTTAATCTTTATGAGGCAATTGGTGCCGGCACTGAGCGAGGCTCTCTACTCGGCAATCCATCGGGTGAGTTGCCCACGATTGGGGAAGCTTTAAAGGGTCATCAAGCCGATAGTACATTTACGGCTTCATCAGAAGATGATTTTAATCCTGATGAAGCCCCTTTAGGCTATGCATTAGGTCAGTTACACGAAGCCTATATCTTAGCGGAGAATCGACAAGGGCTTGTCATGGTGGATATGCATGCAGCGCATGAGCGAATTATCTATGAACGATTTAAAACGGCGGTGGCGTCTCAAGATGGCATTATCCGGCAAGCACTCTTAATTCCAAAATCGATGGATGTTTCCTCAAAAGAGATTGCGCTGGTGGAAGAGTTTCAGAGTGAACTTGAGGCGTTAGGGCTTGTGATTGAGGTGCTCAGCCACAATAGCATTGTGATAAGAGAAGTGCCGGCAAGTCTCGTAAGGGCGAACATAGAGAAATTAATCTTAGAAGTTTTAAATGATTTTGATCGCTTTGGTTCAAGTCAGAAAATTACAGAGCATATGCATGATATTCTCTCGACAATGGCGTGTCATAGTGCAATACGGCATCATCGCCGACTCACTTTGCCGGAAATGAATGCGTTGCTTCGTGATATGGAGCGAACAGAGCGATCAGGGCAGTGTAATCATGGCCGGCCGACATGGCGATCGCTTGCCTTAACGGATTTAGATAAACTCTTTTTCAGAGGAGAGTAATAACATGAGAATGAAAAGTAATGGTGCAGAAAATCTGTGCGTGATCTTTGGCAACCCTGTTGCGCAATCAAAGTCTCCTATGATGCAGCAACAGTTTGCAAAAAATACCGGTATATCGCTCGAGTATCTGAAGGTCCTAGCGCCGCTAGATGATTTTAAAGGCTCATTACATGAGTGGATCGATAAGGGGATTGTGGGGGCGAATATTACGATTCCCTTTAAAGAAGAGATCATGAAATTATGTGATTCATTAACCCCTGAAGCCGAGCTTGCGAAAGCGGTCAATACTATTCGAATAGAGAAAGATGGCAAGATTTCTGGTCATAATACTGATGGTATAGGATTGCTTCGAGATATTACGGTGGTAAAGGGCATCTCACTTAAAGATAAACGGATCTTAATTTTAGGTGCAGGTGGCGCCGTTCGGGGGATTTTAAAACCTTTATTAGACTGTGAGCCTGCAGCGGTCATTATTACGAATCGGACACTCTCTAGAGCGGAGGGGCTCGCATCTGAATTTTCGATCTATGGCAATATTCAAGCAGTTGATTGGAATGCGCTTAAAGGGCCTTTTGATTTTGTGATTAATGCGACGAGTGCTTCTTTGCAAGCGAGTTTCCCGGCATTGCCGAAAGGCGTGATTACAGCGGACAGTGATGGATATGATCTTGTCTATGGCGATAAGCCAACCTCATTTATGGATTATTTCAGGGATGAAGGGGGGCGTGAAGTGCATGATGGTTTAGGAATGTTAATAGAACAGGGTGTTTTTGCCTTTGAGTTTTGGTTTGGACTAAAGCCCGATCTCAAAGATGTATTATTGATTTTTGGTCGTTAATGTCCTTCCTGAAAAGAAGGGATCAAATCCGCGATAAAAGATACCAAAATCCTGCCTTTAATCAGGCATGATTAGGTGGATTTTGTTATCATTTGGAGAATAATTATTTTAGGATGAAGAGCTATGTCTGAAGAAAAAACCCATTTTGGCTATCAAACAGTAGATCGCGATGATAAAGAAGCACGTGTTGCTGAAGTATTTCACTCTGTCGCCAGCAATTATGATGTGATGAATGATGTCATGAGTTTCGGTATTCATCGTATCTGGAAAAATACTGCGATGACGTTGTCGGGCGCAAGAAGAGGCCAGAAAGTATTAGATCTTGCCGGTGGTACAGGGGATCTCACAAAACGTTTGAGTAAGCGTGTGGGCGCTGAAGGTTTGGTTGTGCTCTCAGATATTAATGAATCGATGCTTGAAGAAGGTCGAAAGCGTCTTATTAATGAGGGCATTGTCGGTAATGTAGAGTTTAAGCAGATTAATGCCGAACATATCCCTTTTGAAGATGCCACCTTTGATCTTGTGACGATTGGTTTTGGTCTTCGAAATGTGACAGATAAGATGCAAGCACTAAAAGAGATGCGCCGAGTATTAAAGCCAGGTGGAAGGCTACTCGTACTTGAGTTTTCTAAGCCGGTAGTACCACTTTTAGGCACGGTTTATGATTTCTATTCATTCCAAGTGATTCCGCGCATGGGCGAATTAATCGCAAAAGATGGTGAGAGTTATCGTTATTTATCAGAATCTATTCGAATGCATCCCCCACAAGAAGAGCTTCGCGATATGATGTTAGAAGCGGGATTTGATGAAGTAGATTATAAAAACTTAACGGGTGGGATTGTTGCGATTCACCGTGGCTTTGTTTACTAATCATATCTAGATAGCGGTCATTGATTGACCGCTTATTATTTTTGCAAAGGATTTTTGGATGATTTCTCGTAGCTTGAGAATGGTGAAAATTTGGTGGGTATTACTGCGCTTTGGTCTGTATGACATTGCTTTCATGGTGCCCGGCCTTCGACATCTTCGTTTTTTAAAACCGCTTCTCTACCTTTTTAATGGGTATAAAAAAACGGCGTTGCCGGTGCGAATACGCTTAGCATTAGAAGCATTAGGGCCGACATTTATTAAGTTAGGGCAAGCGTTGTCAACGCGCTACGACCTCCTTGACCGAGATATTGTAGTAGAGCTTATAAAATTACAAGATCAAGTGCCAGCATTTTCAAGTGATATTGCGATCAATATTATTGAAACTTCTTTTGGGAAGCCGTTGCTTGAAGTCTTCAAGGAGTTTGACGAAGATCCGATTGCGGCTGCATCGATTGCTCAAGTTCATGGTGCGATTTTGCATAATGGACAAGAAGTTGTAGTCAAAGTCGTACGCCCTAATATTCATAAAGTGATCAAACGAGATATTGGTTTGATGCAGATTTTAGCGCACATGGTAGAGCGTTACTATCCAGATGGTAGACGCTTAAGACCCGTTGAAATCGTGGATGAATATGCACGTACGATCTTAAATGAGTTAGATTTGACGATCGAAGCGGCCAATGGTGCACAACTTCGTGAGAATTTTAAAGGATCGAAAGCACTCTATGTGCCGGAGATTTATCTCGACTATGTCCGAAAGAACGTGTTGGTCATGGAGCGCATTTCGGGGGTGCCAGTTGGGGAAATTGAAACCTTAAAGGCGCTCGGTGTTAATATTCCGCTCCTTGCTAAACGCAGCGTTGATATCTTCTTTACACAAGTCTTTGAGCATAGTTTCTTCCATGCCGATATGCATCCCGGGAATATCTTTGTAGATGTTCGAAATCCCGCTGATCCGACCTATATTGCGCTAGATTTTGGAATTATAGGCACGCTCAATGAAGAGGATCAACACTATTTAGCCAGTAACTTTTTAGCCTTCTTTAATCGGGATTATCTGAAAGTAGCAGAGCTGCATGTCGAATCAGGTTGGGTACCGCCAGATACTTCAGTGGGGGATTTTGAAGCAGTTATTCGCTCACTATGTGAGCCTATTTTCAATAAGCCTTTAAAAGATATCTCTTTTGGCGCATTTTTATTATCGCTCTTTCAAACAGCAAGACGGTTTAAGATGGAGATGCAGCCCCAATTGATGTTGTTACAAAAAACATTGTTTGCGATAGAAGGATTAGGGCGAGAGCTTTACCCTGATCTTGACCTCTGGGCAACGGCAAAGCCTTATTTAGTGGAGTTTGTCAAAGAGAAGCGTGGGCCCAAAGCGATTTTAAAACGATACAAACGGGATCTGCCGGTATGGGTTGAGCAGATGCCAGATATAATGCAAAATGCAAACCTCACCTTAAGACAAGCCGTAAAGGGTAACCTGAAAGTCAATCTTGGGGATAAAGATTGGGATCGATTGGCGAGAATTCAGCGTGAAGAGACGCATCGTAAGATTTATGGCGGAATTGGCGCCGTGCTATTATTGGCAATTTTATTGAGATTTGAGATTATTCCAATATGGGCTTTAAGTGTTATGGGAATGGGTTCTGTACTCTTTTTCTATCTTGCACTGCGAAAGAAAAAGTAGTGTATTGTGCGCAAACATATTAAAAGAATGATTAATAACGATATATTTAAATTATTTCATTTATAATAATCGAGTGTATTCATTCAATTTAGTGTGAATGAATATCTCACAGAATTTATATAAAGGAGAAGTCAATGAAAAAATTAGCACTTGCTGCTGTTTTAGCAGTATCAACAATGGGTATCTCAATGGCAAACACAGATAGTGAAGCTGTGATTGATTACCGCCAGGCAGCATTTACAGTTGCAGGATGGAATATGGGGATCTTAGGTGGCATGCTTAAAGGGGAAGTTGAGTATAGCCCTGAAGCTGCCGTTGCAGCCGCAACACGTATCAATGAGATGGCGAAAGCGGTCGGTGCAACATTTGTTGATGGTGCATATGAAGGTTCAAATGCAAGCCCTAAAATCGCAGAAGAGCGTGCTGAGTTTGACACGAAATTAGCAGCATTCATTACCGAAAGTGGCGCAATGGTGACCGCTGCGGGTGATAAAGCAACAATGGCTGCGCAAATGGGTAAATTAGGTGGAACATGTAAATCATGCCACGATGCGTATAAAGTAGACTAATTCTAGATGCATTCAAACAGGAATTATTGCCTGTAAAATAGATGTCTAATGTAGCAAGTAACAGACAATAATGCGCAGAGCGCCTTTTAAGGTTAGCGTTTCATTGTAAGTATGCTATAAGTTATGGGTGTTTGATATTTGATCAAGCACCCTTTTTTATGTCTACCCACTTTATAGGAGAAAAATAAAGTGATGAAAAAACTAAAGTTAGCAACTCTCGTATCCCTAGGGTTCTTAATTGGTAGTCATACAGTAAGCGCAAAAGAAGTACGCGTTTATAACTGGACGGACTATATTGATCCTGAACTTATAACGGAGTTTACGGATAAAACAGGTATCAAAGTTGTCTATGATACATTCGATAGCAATGAAGTATTATTGGCAAAAACCTTAACCGGAAACTCCGGTTATGACATTGTAGTTCCTTCCGATTACACTTTGATGTATATGGTGCAAGCCAATGCAGTAAAGCCCATCGATAGAAGTAAGCTTAACAATATTGATAATATTTGGCCTTATGTTGAAGATCGCTTGGTGGAGCTTGAAGGCGTGAATGAATATTCAGTGCCTTACATGTGGGGAACAACTGGTATTGCCTATAATGTGGATAAAGTGAAATCTCGCATTCCTGATGCGCCGCTTGATTCCATGGAGCTTCTGTTTAACCCTGAATATGCGGAAAAACTCGCCAGTTGTGGTATATATGTTGTGGATTCTCCGAGTGAGTTTTATCCGATGGTCATGCGTTATTTAGGATTGCCAGCGGAGAGTACATCTGATGAAGACTTAGCGAAAGCAAATGCAACGCTTGAAGCGATTCGACCTTATATTACGAAGTTTCATTCATCGGAATATATTAATGCGATGGCAAATGGGGATGCTTGTTTAACACTCGGTTGGTCAGGTGATCTATTCTTAGCGAAAGCGCGCGCGCAAGAAGCTGGAGCGGGTGTTGAGATTGAATATTTCATCCCAAAAGAAGGGGGCTTATTATGGTTTGATCAGCTAGCTATTTTGAAGGATGCGAAAAATGTCGATGAGGCATATGCATTTATTGATTATTTATTAGATGCTGAAGTTAATGCGCGTGCTGCTGATTATGTTGAATATGCAACTTCTAACGAAGCCGCTTTTGAGTTTATTGATCAGGATCTTAGAAATGATCCAACGCTCTACCCATCACAAGATGAGTTAGCATTACTGAATGTAAAGCAGCCTTACACGCAGCAAGAGCAGAAAAAACTGATGCGTCAATGGTTAAAAATCAAAGCACAGCGCTAAATTTTCGGAAGATTGAAAAAGGGTTTTAGATCGGTTTTTAAAATTGATTGAAAGAATATAGCCCGGTATCGCTAGGTAAGAATGAAGAGCAGCTCTCGAGAGGGTTGCTCTTTTTTATTAAATAGTGCGCTTGTTGCGCGCTAGCACTGAGAACACATTTTTTTTGATGTATAATAAACGCAATAAAAATTTTAATTTAATCGACAATAAAATTGATCATTACGAAAGAACTGAATTAAATGCGTAGATGGCAGGGAGCGATATAAACAGCTCGACTGCTGGGCTATAAAAGTTCTATGATTTTTTGATAGAGGAATATAAATATGAGCGTGATTCATCACCCATTAATTGTTTTAGGATCTGGTCCTGCGGGCTATACTTCAGCGCTTTATGCTGCACGTGCAAATCTTAAACCAGTTGTTCTTACCGGTATGCAGATGGGTGGACAGCTCACAACGACAACGGATATTGATAATTGGCCAGGTGGAGCTGAAGGTCTAACGGGGCCTGTATTGATGGATCAAATGCGTGAGCATTGCGAGCGCTTTGGTACGGAAATTATCTTTGAACATATCAATAGTGTTGATTTAACCCAAAGACCCTTTACGCTCAATGGTGATAACGGCGTTTATACATGCGATGCCTTGATTATTGCAACGGGTGCTTCTGCGAAATATTTAGGGCTTCCTTCGGAATCCCAATTCTTAGGGCGTGGCGTTTCAGCGTGTGCAACATGTGATGGATTTTTCTATCGTGATAAAGAAGTGGTGGTTGTCGGCGGCGGTAATACTGCGGTAGAAGAAGCCCTCTATTTAAGCCAGATTGCCTCAAAAGTTCACTTAGTACATCGTCGCGATACTTTTAGAGCAGAAAAAATTCTCATCGATAGGCTCTATCGCAATGTTGATGCAGGAAAAATTCAACTCCATTTAGATCAAACGCTTGAAGAAGTAAAAGGCGATAGTGCCGGTGTTACAGGAGTTGTATTGAAATCTGTAAAAGATCAGAGTATCAGTGAGCTAGAAGTGCCGGGCGTGTTTATCGCAATTGGTCATTCTCCGAATACAGGAATTTTTGCAGATCAGCTAGAGATGCGTGATAACTATATTGTTGTCAAATCTGGTATCGATGGCAATGCGACAAGCACCTCCGTTCCGGGCGTCTTTGCCGCAGGCGATGTCATGGATTCTCACTATCGACAGGCGATTACTTCGGCAGGAACTGGTTGTATGGCGGCATTAGATGCTGAACGTTATTTAGAGAGTTTGAAATAACTATTTCAAACTGACTCACCGTATTATTGATAGTTTTATTGAAATTGAAGCATATTTATATTTATTACAAGGGTTTGTAACATGAAATTTAATACCTTAGAGAGTCTTGATTTAGCGGGTAAACGCGTTTTAGTTCGTGAAGATTTAAACGTACCCATTCATAACGGGGAGATTACCTCAGATGCGCGTTTAGAAGCAGCGGTCCCTACGATTGAGAAAATTCTTGAAAAAGGGGGCGCTGTGATGTTGATGTCGCATTTAGGTCGCCCAACAGAAGGGGAAGATAATGAGGCATTTTCTTTAGCGCCTGCTGCGGTATGGTTAACGAATCGTTTAGGAAAACCTGTCTCACTCGTCAAGAGCTGGATTAATGGTGTCGATATTCAGCCTGGTGAAGTAAAGTTGCTCGAAAATGTTCGTTTCCTCAAAGGCGAGGGCGAGAATGATGAAGCGCTTTCTAAGAAAATGGCAAATCTATGTGATGTTTATGTCATGGATGCCTTTGCAACGGCCCATAGAAAAGCAGCATCGACGTATGGTGTCGGTATGGTAGCAAAAGAAGCTGCAGCCGGTCTGTTGCTTGAAAAAGAACTCAATGCCTTAACAAAAGTACTTCATGCTCCAGAAAGCCCAATGGTTGCAATTGTCGGCGGCGCTAAAGTCTCTACAAAACTGACAGTCCTTAATACACTTCTTGATAAAGTGGATCAATTGATTACGGGTGGGGGGATTACGAATACACTGCTTTTAGCAAAAGGCTATAAAGTGGGTAAGAGTCTAGTCGAGAAAGACCTCGTTACTGAGGCGAAAAAGCTATTAAAGCGTGCTGAAGCTGAAGGAAAAGAGATTCCATTACCCATTGATGTGGTTGTAGGGACTGAGTTTTCTGCAGAAGCAGAGGCGGTTGTGAAGTCGATTGATGAAGTCGGTGCTGATGACATGATTATGGATATCGGACCTAAAACCAGTGCGCTTTACGGAAAGATCTTAGCAAACGCAAAAACGATTGTGTGGAATGGGCCGGTAGGTGTTTTTGAATTCGCAAACTTTGCTGATGGGACTAAAAAACTCGGTGAAGCAATTGCAAAAAGTGATGCTTTCTCAATTGCAGGTGGCGGTGATACTGTTGCGGCAGTTGAGGAGTTTGGTTTAACAGATGATATTTCTTATATTTCAACGGGTGGCGGTGCATTCCTGGAGCTTTTAGAAGGCCAAGTGCTTCCTGCTGTTGAGATGTTAGAGAAGCGAGCGAAATAAAAATGAACAATAACGAAATCTTAATTAATATTACACCTAATGAGACACGTGCGGCTGTCATTAGCAATGCGATTGCGCAAGAGGTTTTAATCGAGCGTGATGAGAAACGTGGGCTTGTCGGCAATATTTATAAAGGGGTCGTTATTCGTGTTTTGCCTGGACTAGAAGCGGCATTTGTAGATATCGGCCTCGAAAGAGCTGCCTTTCTTCATGTGAGTGATATTCAGACAAGTAGTAACGAATATACCCCTGATGCATGCGAGGAAGAAGGTAATAGTAACCGAGAGCCGACTAAACGTAATCCTGAAGCAATAGATATCGCCAAGCTTTTACATCAAGGACAAGAGTTAATTGTGCAAGTCATTCGTGATCCACTAGGTACAAAGGGTGCACGAATTACGACACAAATCTCGATTCCTTCATGCTATTTAGTATATTTAGCGGATTCTGATGTGATCGGCGTCTCTATCCGTATTGAAGATGAAGAAGAGCGAGAGCGACTTAAAACAACGCTTTTGAAGTATCAGCCAGAGATTCCAGGCGCGTATATCGCACGAACAGCAGCAGAGGGTGTTGATCCTTGGGTGCTTCGTGCGGATATGCAGTTCCTGAATCGTCTTTGGAAAGATGTGAAAGAGCGTATCGCGACGGCAAAAGTGGGTGAAGTAATTTATGGGAATTTCCCTTTAGAGCTTCGTATCTTACGCGATTATATTTCGAAAGATATCCAGCGTGTTCGTATTGATTCTATGGAGGGTTATAAGAGCATGATGGACTTCACCACGCGCTTTTTACCTGAAATGACAGAGCGTATTGAATATTATGTGGGGCCACGTGCTATTTTTGATCTCTTTAATACAGAAAAAGAGATCAATCTCGCACTAGAGAAGCGGGTTGATCTTAAGTCTGGCGGTTATTTGATGATAGAGCAGACGGAGGCGATGACGACAATCGACATCAATACCGGCGGTTTTGTCGGTTTTCGTAATTTAGAAGAGACGATCTATAAAACAAATCTAGAAGCCGCCCAAGCGTTAGCACGCCAAGTTCGTCTTCGAAATCTGGGCGGTATCATCATCCTTGATTTTATTGATATGCAAAGTGAAGAGCATAGACAAGGCGTATTAGATGAGCTATCTGAGCATCTATCTCATGATTACGCACGTACTTCTATCAGCGAAGTGACTTCACTTGGACTTGTACAAATGACACGTAAAAGAACACGAGAAAGTCTTGTGCAGCTGATGTGTGAGCCTTGTCCGAAATGTCAGGGCAATGGGTATGTTAAAACAAGTGCAACGGTCAGTTTTGAAATATTACGAGAGTTACTACGAGATGGTAAGCGCTTCCCGACTTTAAAAGAGTTTTTGGTGCTTGCAGCGCCAGAAGTCATTGAACGACTGTTAGATGAAGAGGCAAACAGTGTGGCAGAGTTACAAATTCAGATTGATGCCAATATTCGTCTTCAGCCGGAGGAACTCTATCCCATAGAGCAGTTTGATATTGTCCCGATGTAGGGAATTGAAATAGTAATTCGCGACGTAATATGTCAGTGATAGATAAATGGTAGTATTAGAGAGCCTTTCGATTACATGAAAGGCTCTTTTGTATGGTTTAGAGTGGATTGAGGCTATAATAATCCCACTTTTATATGGAATCAGGTTTTAAGAGGACCTTTATGAATATTCTTCTTGGTGTTACGGGTAGCATTGCTGCCTATAAATCTCCCGATCTCGTGCGCAGATTAAAAGAGATCGGTCATGATGTGCGTGTCGTGATGACGCAGGGTGGAATGAGCTTTGTAACACCACTTACGCTCCAGGCGGTATCGGGGTATCCGGTTGTCTATGATCTATTAGATCCGGCACATGAAGCGGGGATGGGGCATATTGAACTTGCGCGTTGGGCGGATCTGATTATCATTGCGCCTGCAAGCGCAAATACAATCGCGAAAATGGCCGGCGGATTTGCAAGTGATCTGCTCTCGGCGATCTGTTTAGCGACAGAAAAACCGATCATGTTAGCCCCGGGAATGAATCGGTTAATGTGGGATAATCAGGCGGTACAAGATAATATTACTATATTGAAAAAGCGAGGTATCAATGTTTTGACGCCGGGAATGGGGGTGCAAGCTTGTGGGGAAGTAGGGGCAGGAAGAATGCCAGAACCGTTAGAAATCCGAGATGCGATCACCGCCTTTTTTGAATCTCAGCAATTGGTGCGGACAAATCATGCATTGAAACCCCTTTTGGGTAAGAAGGTGGTGATTACAGCAGGCCCTACGATTGAAGAGATTGATCCTGTTCGTTATATCAGTAACTATTCCAGCGGAAAAATGGGCTATGCATTAGCAAGTTCTGCGGTCGATATGGGGGCAGAAGTCATTTTGATTTCAGGACCCGTATCATTATCTGCACCGATGGGCGTCAATCTTATCGCGGTGAAAAGTGCTGAAGAGATGATGCAAGCCGTGTATACAGCAACACGAACAGCCGATATTTTTATTGCTGCGGCAGCAGTTGCAGATTACGGCGTTGCGAATAGGTCTGATGAAAAGATGAAGAAAACAGATGACTCAGAAACGTTGACACTGACTTTTAAAAAGAATCCCGATATTTTAGCGAATATTGCAAAGGGAGAAGATCGCCCGGCGCTCTGTATTGGTTTTGCCGCAGAAACACATAATATCGAAGAAAATGCGAAATCGAAGTTAGTCCGAAAAAATGTGGATATGATCTGTCTGAATGATGTTTCTGGCGGAAAAGTGTTTGGTGAATCAGAAAATGAGATGATGCTCTTTACGAAGCAGGGCGAGATTATTTCGCTTCCGCGCGCTGATAAAAAAGTTGTGGCGATGCAGATATTAGCAGAAATTACGAAGCTCACTTCGGCAAAAATTACATGATCAAGGAGAGATAACAGATGATGCATACTGCGATGGAAGGATTATTTCTGCTAGGAATATCAAGCTACTCTTCCGCAACGATATTACCGGGAAGTTCAGAAGTCGTGCTTGCAACATTTTTGCATCACTACCCGCATTATGTTGTGCTTGCTTTTATAGTTGCGACTTTCTTCAATACACTTGGCAGTATGACGATGCTCATTGTCGGGCGTATTATTCCTAATCGAAAGAAACACAATCCGAAGGTAGAAGCTTTTGTCGATAAGTATGGGACTTGGTCACTACTATTCGCCGGCGTCCCTGTTGTCGGTGATCTATTACCGATTGCCGCAGGCTGGTTTAGATTGAATCTATGGCAATCATTTTTTATGATTTTAATTGGAAAGTCAGTGCGTTATCTCTTAGTACTGGGGTTCTTGGAGTTTATTTTAAAGCACTTTTGGACATAGATAGCGGGACAATTCTTATCAAGACGGGTATCATCGCTAAAATAAAAGCGGTGTGATGCTTGCACTTCTCGTCGGCTAGACTAATCTAAGTAGATGTTCATGAGATGCTATAGGAAAGAGCTGTGCTAACTTTTTTTTGGATTTTATTACCCATTTTTTCGATTTTTATTGTCGGTTTTATCGCGCAGAAAATACTCCATTTTGATATTCCGAACCTATCGAAAATGTCGATCTATGTACTCTCTCCTTTTTTGGCTTTTAAAACCTTCTATAGTTATCAAGTATCGATCGATTATCTCTACTATTTTGGTTATGTTTATCTCCTCTGTTTTGCACTGATCCTTTTAATATCCATTGCCGCTCGGGTATTACGCTATGACGAATCGACCCGATGTGGAATGATTTTGGGTTCTTGCTTTATGAATAATGGGAACTATGGAACCCCCGTAGTTCTTGCTTTTTTTGGTATGATGGGCTTTGATATTGCGATTATCATGCTTGTTTTACAGCAGTTTGTCATGAATACCGTCGGTACTTATTATGCCGCAAAAGGCTCGTCAAAAGAGATTGTGGGCAGCTCTGTAAAATACGCACTCAATCGCGTTATTCGTATGCCCACCGCGCATGGTGCAATCTTAGGCATTCTGTTCCAACTCTTTCATATACCGCTCAGTGAATCGCTCTATAATTCGATCTCCATGGTAGGAGATGCTTCTATTGTTGTTATTATGGTTATTCTGGGCATGCAATTAGCGAATATTCACTTGACGAAAATCGAATATGGAAAACTCTCGATTAACCTTACCGTAAAGATGCTGATCTCTCCTTTGATTGCATTATTATTGGTGCAGTGGATGCCGATAGATCATACTTATAAGCAAATTTTGATTGTGTTAGCCGCTATGCCTGCAGCTGCGAATACAACACTGTTAGCCGTTCATTTTGATACTCAACCTGAGCTCGTTTCAAGCGCCACTTTTATTAGTACCTTATTAAGTTTAGTGACATTACCGATCGTTTTATTGCTCTTGAATATACAGGTCCCAATCTAGTCACATTAGATTCTATACAAATATGTAGTTCGCCATATTGCACCATACTTAAGGTCAACATCAGGAGGGTGAAATGTCCACGCATCAAAAAGCACTAATGATGGCACATATTGCCGCCGTCTTATTTGGATTGACGGGGATTTTAGGGGCCTTGATAGAATCTACCGCAGAGATGATTACTTTTGGCCGAGCATTTTTCGCTGTCATTGGGCTGGCATTGATATTGATTTTACAGAAGAAGCCCATATTGACAGGGATTTCGCGATTTCAAGCGCTGATGTTGTTATTGTCAGGAAGCCTGCTCGCAATGCATTGGGTGACTTTTTTTGTAGCTATAAAGGTGGGGGGAGTTGCTGTCGCGACTTTAGGTTTTGCCAGTTTCCCGGCATTTATTACATTGGTAGATCGCATCGTTTTTAAAGAGGTCATTCAGCGAAAAGAGTGGCTATTGCTACTACTTGTTATGATTGGGCTGATCCTTGTGACACCGGAGTTTAGTTTCGGATCACAGGGCACTGTGGGGCTAATCTGGGGAATTCTTTCAGGCCTTTCGTTTGCGCTATTGGCAGTCGTCAATAAGAGAGGGGTGAGGGGAGTCGATGCCATGCAGGTCTCATTTTGGCAAAATGGTATTGTGATGCTACTTTTAGTCCCTTTTATCGGCAATGGTATTATGACTCTCACGCATGCAGATTGGCTCTATCTCTTTCTCCTTGGGATCTTTTGTACAGGATTGTCGCATTATCTATTTGTAAAGAGTTTAGAGCAGTTAAATGCGAGGATTGCGGGGATGATCATTGCCTTAGAGCCAGTGTATGCCATCGCTACTGCCTGGTTATTATTCAGCGAAGAGCCCACTTTGGGGATGGTTTTGGGCGGCTGTCTAATCATATTTGCGATCATATTCTCATCGACACAAGATTCTGTAAAAATGGTTGAAGATACCGTATAAAGGATACCTATAGCTGTCATGAAAGCTTCTCTATGCACCTTGAATAGGGTTGCTTATATAAAAGGTGTAAATAAAAAATATAAAACAAATATAATTTTTATATTTTTGTTATTGGATGATCATATTCTTTATTATGTTTATAATGGTATATATATCTATATTTTTAGTCCGCCACAATAAGTCGTGGTATTTATTGTGTTATTCAATCATCAATAATAAATAGATAGAGGTTATGAGCATGAAAGAAAAGATTAAGCATTATAATGGTCCAGCGGGAGGTTGGGGCGCGTTAAAGGCTGTTGTGGAGGCGCTTGAAAAACAAGATCATGAAGTCGCTGATGCAAGAGCACTCTTTGATATGAACAAGCACGATGGCTTTGATTGCCCGGGATGTGCTTGGCCTAATCCAGCAAGAACACCTATTTTTGACGTTTGTGAAAATGGTGCTAAAGCCGTAGCGTGGGAAGCAACGAGTAAAAAGGCAACTCCAGAGCTATTATCAACGATGACCATTAAGCAGCTCTCTGAAATGAGCGCTCATGATTTAGAAAATTTAGGCCGTTTAACAGCGCCATTGAAATATGATGCAAAAACGGATACTTACCAAGCAATCGCGTGGCAAACAGCCTTTGATGAGATCGGCAAAACCCTACAAGGTTATGATGATCCAACGACTTTAGAGCTCTACACTTCGGGGAGAACGTCCAATGAGGCGGCATTCCTCTATCAGTTATTTGGCCGTGAATATGGAACGAATAACTACCCAGATTGCTCGAACATGTGCCACGAGCCGACAAGTGTTGGTTTAGGCGCATCCATAGGGGTTGGAAAATCGACGGTTGTATTTGAAGATTTTGATAAGGCCGACTTAGTGATAGATATCGGTCATAACCCTGGCACAAATCATCCAAGGATGCTGAGTGTTTACCGTGATTTAGTGAAAAGAGGCGCAACATTGGTTGCCGTTAATCCGCTCAAAGAGCGAGGCCTTGAAAAGTTTCTCTATCCGCAAAATCCGGTAGAGATGATTACGGTAGAGGCAACGCCCTTAGCATCGCATTACTATAAAGTTCGTGTGGGTGGAGATGTTGCGCTATTGAAAGGCTTGATGAAGCATGTGATAGAAAGACATGAAGCAGCCATCGCGAAAGGGGAAGATGCGATTTTAGATCTTGCTTTCATTCAGGACAATACTGTGGGCTATGACGCGGTTAGAAGCGATGTATTAGCAACATCATGGGATGATATTGTGCATGTTTCTGGATTAACGCAAGCGGAGATTTTGGAGTTTGCGGAGCTCTACATCAAGTCTAAAAATACGATTATCTGTTACGGCATGGGAATTACCCAGCATGAGCATGGTACGCAGAATATTCAGCAGCTTGTCAATCTCTTATTGCTGAAAGGAAATATGGGGCGAGCAGGTGCGGGGATTTTACCGCTGCGTGGGCACTCGAATGTTCAAGGCGATAGAACCGTGGGTATTACAGAGAAACCAAGTCAGGCGATGTTAGATAAACTTGAAGCGCGCTTTGGCTTCACACCACCTTCAAAGTGGGGGCACGCTGTCGTTGCAACTGTAGAGGCGATGTATAATGGTACTTCCAAAGCATTCATCGGTATGGGTGGAAACTTTGCAGAAGCAATGCCGGATAAAGATAAAACGTATAAAGCGATGCAGAATTTGGATATCGCGATTTACACGGCGACAAAGTTAAATAAATCTCATCTGTTGCCGGCAGCAAAAGCGACCTATATTTTACCGGTATTAGGTCGTACAGAGATAGATATGCAAGCAACAGGGCGACAGAGTGTTACCGTGGAAGATTCCATGAACTTCGTGACGGCTTCTTGCGGAATTTTAAAGCCAGTCAGCCCCGATCTATTATCAGAATGTGCGGTAATCGCTGGTATTGCGAAAGCTGCAATTCCGAACACTAAAGTGAATTGGGATGAGTTAGTAGCAGATTATGGCAAGATTCGGGATGCGATTGAATTTGTCTATCCGGATTTTAAAGATTACAACAATCGTATTAAGCAGCCGACCGGTTTCCATCTCTTAAATCCTGCAACCGTTCGCAAGTGGGTCACAAAAAGTGGGAAAGCGAATTTCTTTACAACCAGTAATGGTTTAATTGAAGATCCAAACTCTCTTATTAATGCGGAGTTAACGCTATCTACACTCCGAAGTCATGATCAGTACAATACGACGATTTATGGAATGGATGATCGTTATCGCGGGGTATTTGGGCAGCGAGATGTGCTTTTTGTCAGTGAAAATGAAGCGAAAAAGCAAGGCATAAAAGCGGATGATCGCGTGAATATTATCGCCCTTGATAAGAATAAGCAGCCCACGCATCGTAGACTCGATAATTTGAAAGTGGTGATTTACGATATGGCAGATCGTTCGGTCGCGACTTACTTCCCTGAATCAAATAACTTAGTCGCGCTTGAAAATATGGACCCTCAATCGGGTATTCCTGCATATAAAAATATTCCGATTACCATTGAGCTTGCAAGTTAGTCTATAAAAATAAAATAGGATAATAGAACCATCTTTTTATGCATATTATAAACTGTGCTAGAAAGATGGTTTTTTTGAAGCCTTGAGAATAACATTATCAATAGTGAGATAAGTGGTACTTGGTGTTGAGAGAGGGCATCAGAATCTCTCTTAAAAGAGAGAAGATTCCTTCGTAAATGTTGTGGGGAAAGATTAGAAAAATCATCATGATTCAACATGATCCGTTATAATATATGAAAGTTTTGTAAACCCGCTTTTAAGGAGCAATGGATGGAAAAGATCATCGTATTAGATTATGGCAGTCAGTATAACCAACTCATTACACGACGTATTCGTGAAATAGGTGTCTTTTCGGAATTGATCTCCCATAAAGTATCCGCAGCTGATTTAAAAGCGATGGCACCATCAGGCATCATCCTTTCAGGCGGTCCTAATAGTGTATATGCAGAGAATGCCTTTTCGATTGATCCTGAGATTTTCAATCTCGGCATTCCTGTTCTTGGTATCTGCTATGGTATGCAATTGATGACGCATATGATGGGGGGCAAGGTTGAAAAGGCCGCGAACCGTGAATATGGTTTAGCTTATCTGCATGTGGATTTAAAGCAGACGACGCTGTTTGATGGTTTGCCGGAAACACAATCGGTCTGGATGAGTCACGGTGATTTAGTCACGGAAGTGCCAGAAGGTTTTACGGTGACTGCGGAAAGTAGCGATTGCCCGATTGCGGCAATGGAATGTCCTGAGAAGAATTTTTATGGCGTACAGTTCCATCCTGAAGTAAAGCATTCTGTCTTTGGTTTGGATCTGTTAAAGAATTTTGCCTTTGAAATTTGCGGCTGTTCAGATAGTTGGCATATGGATTATTTTATTGCGCAAGAGATCCAAAAAGTCCGAGATCTTGTCGGCGATAAAAAGGTTCTATTAGCACTTTCTGGCGGTGTTGACTCAAGCGTTGTGGGCGTGTTATTGCAACGAGCGATCGGCGATCAACTCACTTGTATTTTTGTCGATCATGGGCTTCTTCGTAAAGGAGAGGGCGACCAAGTAATGGAGAGTTTGGGCGGAAAATTTGGGCTCAATATTATTCGTGTTGATGCCAAAGATCGCTTTTTAGATAAACTGAAAGGCGTCAGTGATCCTGAGCAAAAACGTAAAATTATCGGGAATGAATTTATCTATCTTTTCGATGATGAAGCGAAAAAGCTGAAAGATATTGATTTCCTAGCACAAGGCACGCTCTATACCGACATCATTGAAAGTGGTACAGATACGGCAGAAACGATTAAATCGCATCATAATGTGGGTGGTCTGCCAGAAGATATGCATTTCACCTTGATTGAACCCCTTAACACGCTCTTTAAAGATGAAGTAAGAGCGCTGGGGACAGAGTTAGGAATGCCACATGAATTAGTTTGGCGACAGCCATTTCCTGGTCCTGGTTTAGGTATTCGTATTTTAGGCGAAGTCACTGAGGAAAAACTTGAAATTGTCCGTGAAAGTGATGCGATTTTGCGTGAAGAGATTAAGCTTGCCGGCTTAGAAGCGGATGTATGGCAATACTTTACAGTATTGACAGGATTAAGAAGTGTCGGTGTTATGGGCGATTCTCGTACCTATGATTACACAGTTGCGATTAGAGCGATTACATCAATCGATGGTATGACCGCGGACTTTGCGCGTTTACCATGGGATGTGTTGCAAAAAGTATCGGTCAGAATGGTCAATGAAGTAAAACATATTAATCGCGTGGTTTACGACATCACAAGTAAACCCCCTGCAACCGTTGAATGGGAGTAATAGTATGGATGACGAAGAGTAGTGACGAATGAATAGCTCCGCATGAATAGTTTAATCAATTCAATGCGGCATTATAGGCATTATAAAACAATGTAAAATAGCGTATCCCTCAAGGTACGCTATTTTTTATTGGGCATTGACGCAGTATAATTTCTAACGGATTAAGCCAAATGAATCTTGTGCTTTATTTCTCGATGCCGCCGATTGTCTGAATTTTGGATTAAAGATAATTTGTATGAGCGCAATGAGGAAACAGAGAATGACCGTGACTGAAATTGAGAACCATACTTGGGGAAAGTTAAAATTGAATAGCCTTGCAGCGATAAAGATCATTAAACTCGGAAGTAGAATATAGAGCGTTGTGAATAAGAATGGGCGCATGAGAAAGCGTAAAAAGTTGTTTTTAGCAATGAGAATATTGAGCGGCATCAGGATCAAAAGTATCAATACAAAATAGATCATGGCGTAGGTGATGATTGAGGGGGGAATAAAGTGAAGAAATTCAGCTGCGTCTAAAACAAGGTGAATATTGAGTTGTAGGGATAATGGCTCCCAAAGTGAAAGTGCCGAGAGTATGCTGATTTTATCAAAAAGTTTCACGGTTAATATGTCGTTGCTTATAAAAATCGTTGAGTAGTGTGTCAGCAGCAGGGGGATAAGAGATAGAAGGCAGAGCCAAAAAAGAGACCACGGTGCTTTTGGGCGTGCGCGAGTGAGCGCTACATCTTCAGCATATTTGGCAATCAAGGCCGAGTTGCTATTTGCTTGAGCGGAATCTCCTGCTGTAATAATGGGTTCAAAGCCATTGTTAGCCATTGTGCCAATGAGTAAAACCTCCTGATTCATATCCCAATAATATTCTTGCTGGTAGATCATCGAGTCATTATTTTCATGCAGATCTTGATGGGGTGTTGCAAATTTTAATTGGATAATATCAACAGCAATACGGCCACTAACGTCTTCAATATAGAGCGTTTTTGCACGCCTTTCTGAATCTAAAGTAACTGGCTGAACTTCTTTGTTTTTTAAATCCCGAGCAGTTTCTTCGGGTCTCATCTGGTAAGTGAGGCAATGGGAATATACAGTAGGGCGGCTTTTGATATGTGATGTTATTAAGTCGTCGGAGTAAAACATGCCTTTCACTTCGACAAGACCTTCTTTGAGCGCACTAATTTTTGATGTAGGCAGTGATTTTTCAAGTTTATTGTAGCGCTTTGACTCAGCGGTATTGGAGATGATGGATGTCACGATAATAGTGACAAATAGCGCAATCACAAAAAAGAGAAATAGGCTTGGTATCGCCAGAAAAATCCAAGCAACGAGAAGAAAAAGTCCTGCCGGAAGAAGCATTTTTAAGTGATGCATGGCAAAAGAGATCAGTTTATATGTATAGTTGGTGCCGTCAGTTGTGATGCACCTCAAGATTCATAATGGATATTAGCATGTTGATGAAAAAATGGCATGGGATCATTCTCCCATGCCATTTGAAAAGTAGTGATGAATGCGCTCACTCAATCAGTACTTTGTTAGATTATATTTCTAATTAATCTTCCCAACAGTCAGCGCCTTTTAAGCCTTGAATATCTTTTGCTTTAAAGACGGGATTTTTACCTTCCTTGAGTTGACGATAGAAATCACCTGCGACTTTAAAGGCAATATTGCTAAGGACTGCGATGACGATGAGATTGATGATGGTCATTGCGCCCATGAATAGGTCTGCTAAACTCCAGACAATGCCCATGCTCATTACCGCACCGAACATGACCATCGCTAATACTAACAATCGATAAAATAGCAGCGCGCTCGATCTATTTTTGAGGAACTCAATATTGGTCTCTCCATAGTAGTAATTCCCAATAATAGAGCTAAAGGCAAAGAAGAAGATCGCGGTTGCGACAAAATATTGCGCCCAGTCCCCGACTTGTAATGCCAATGAATTCTGTGTGAGAATAACGCCATTGCCACTTGCATCGTTGGTGTAAAGGCCAGAGAGAAGGATGATGAATGCCGTTGCGGAACAGACAATGATGGTATCAAAGAAAACGCCTAAGCTCTGTACTAAACCTTGTTTTGCAGGATGCGAAACATTGGCAGTTGCGGCAGCATTAGGCACACTTCCCATACCGGCTTCATTTGAAAAAAGACCTCTGCGAACACCTTGCATAATGGCAGCACCAATCCCACCGCCGGCAAATTCTTTGAGTCCGAAGGCATTTTCAACAATGAGCATGAACATCTCTGGAACTTTTGTAATATTGGCAAATACAACATACAGCGCGATACCGACATAAAAGACCGCCATAACAGGAACGCATATTTGGGTGAAATGCACAACACGGCGCACGCCTCCAAAAATAATGATACCGGTAATAATCACCAAAATCGCGCCGACAGTCATTGTATCAATCCCAAAAACAGCACTGAAGGATTGGGCAATGGTATTTGATTGTACGGAGTTAAAAATAAAGCCGAAAGTTACCGTGAGGAGAATGGCGAAGATCACACCGAGCTTATTCCAGCCGAGCGCTTTTTTCATATAGTAAGCAGGCCCTCCGCGGAAGTCTTCCCCATCTTTTACTTTATACACTTGGGCGAGGGTGGATTCGATAAATGCTGTCGACATTCCAATAATGGCAATCATCCACATCCAAAAGACAGCGCCAGGGCCACCTACGGCAATCGCAATGGCAACGCCGGCAATATTCCCCGTACCAACACGGCTTGCGGCGCTAATAGTAAATGCCTGGAATGCAGAAACGCCTTCATTACCAGGGTTTTTCTCAACAGTGAGTTTGAACATCTCTTTAAACAGTCGTACCTGAATAAAGCGTGTTCGAATGGTGAAGTAGACTCCTAATACGAGGAGAAATGCGATTAAAACATAGGACCAAATAAAATCATTGAGGGGTCCTATCAGCCAGTTGATAATACTCATGGTTTCTCCTTATTTTTTACTAAAATTCAAAAAAAAGACTCTGAATAATATTCTGATATGAATGATGAGTCTAGAAAAAATTGAGAATTTTCGTAAATTTATATTTCTAATATGCAGTGGTTATTCAAAAATAGGGTATATGCTAAATTTAACGTATTGAATATCTTTTATAATCATAGAACTAATCGTTAGTAGATATATTACCCTGTTTATCTTACCTATACTATTATTTACAGATCAATCGATAGCGAGGTTTTAGTGATTATTTTAGTGATCACAATAATCGTTAAAATAACGTCAGCCATAAAAAAAGCAGCCGCAATGGGCTGCTTTTAGTCATTTTAACTATTTGTGAATATGATAGTTAGAGTGCTGCGATTTTTGTGAGCTGTTCTTTTAACTCACGAAGCTGGTTTTCCGCATCACTGAGTTTTGCGCGTTCACCTTCTACCACTTTTGCTGGTGCTTTATCTGTAAATCCAGGGTTGCCGAGTTTATTGGTGAGCATCGTGATTGTTGGCTCTATTTTGCCGATTTCACGCGTTAAACGTGCAAGCTCTTGCTCTTTGTCAATTAACCCTGCAAGCGGGATGAGTAGGCGCATTTTGCCAATTACCATCACTGCAGATTCAGGTGCTGTACCTTCTACTTTCGTAAAGCTCTCAAGGCGGCCCATTCTTTGTAAGAAGTTTAAATTCTTATCAATGAGTGCAAGATCCGCTTCCGATGCGTTTTCATACAGTACATCGAGGGGTTTGCCCGGTGAGATATTCATTTCTCCACGAATACGGCGAACCGCTAATAATACGTTTTGAAGCCATTCAACTTCTGCTTCAATTTCCGTATTGCGCGCTGGAATTGCCGGGAATTCAGTTGCAGAAATACTCACTTGTGATTTAAATTCAGGCGCAATTTCAACCAATTTTTGCCAGATCTCTTCTGTGATATATGGCATAAATGGATGCAATGCTTTTAAGATAGAATCTAAGACAGAGAGAAGGTTATAGCGTGTTGCTGCTTTCTCTTCTTCGCTGTAATTGCCATTTAAGATTGGTTTTGTGAGTTCAAGGTACCAGTCACAGAATTCGTGCCACGTGAATTCATAGATCGCTTGTGTCGCAAGGTCAAAACGATAACCTTCAACATGACGTTTTACTTCTGTCAATGCATGGCTAAGGCGTGAGTTAATCCAAAGATCAATATGCGAGAGTTTCGCGGTATTTTCCTGCACGCTTTTCTCTTCGGCATTCATGAAGACAAAGCGTGATGCATTCCATATTTTATTACAGAAGTTTGAATAACCTTCAATACGGCCCACATCAAAGAGAATATCGCGACCATTTGTCGCAAGCGATGTAAAGGTAAAGCGAAGCGCATCTGTCCCAAATGAACGGATACCCTCTGGGAAATGACGGCGCGTATCGGCTTCAATTCTTGCCGCCATTTGTGGCTGCATGAGACCTGTTGTGCGTTTAGCGACTAATGATTCAAGATCAATCCCATCAATTAAATCAATGGGATCGAGTACGTTCCCTTTTGATTTACTCATTTTTTGACCATCTTGGTCACGAACGAGTCCATGGAAATAGACCTCTTTAAAAGGAATTTCATCCATGAAATGAAGTCCAAACATGATCATTCTTGCAACCCAGAAGAAGATGATGTCAAAGCCTGTGACTAATACCGATGTAGGGTAGTAGGTTTCAAGCTCTTTTGTTTTTTCTGGCCAGCCAAGTGTAGAGAATGGCCATAGGGCAGAGGAGAACCATGTATCAAGGACATCTTCATCTTGTTTGAGGATAACATCTGCTGGGATATTGTTTTCACTGCGAACAGTCGCTTCATCTTCCCCTACGTAGAAGTTGCCTTCTGCGTCATACCACGCAGGAATACGGTGACCCCACCACAGTTGGCGAGAGATACACCAGTCTTGAATGTTGTTCATCCACTCAAAATAGGTATTTTCCCAATTTTGAGGAATAAACTTAATATCTTTGTTCTTCACCGCTTCAATCGCCGGGATAGCCATTGTTTTCGCATCCACAAACCATTGGTCTGTTAAATATGGCTCAACGATTTGGTTGGTACGATCACAGCGCGGAATCATGAGTTTATGCGGTTCAATTTTATCGAGTAAACCCGCAGTTTCAAAGTCGGCAACGATCTGCTTACGGGCATCAAAACGATCAAGACCTCGATAAGCTACTGGCATATCATCGTTAATCGCAGCATCATCTGTAAAGATGTTGATCATTGGCAAGCTATGGCGAACGCCCATTTCATAGTCATTGAAATCATGCGCTGGCGTAATTTTGACGCAGCCCGTCCCAAATTCAGGATCGACGTAATCATCTGCGATAATCGGAATTTGACGATCACAGAAAGGAAGATCAATCATTTTTCCGATATATTTTGCGTAACGCTCATCTTCAGGATGAACGGCAACTGCGGTATCACCGAGCATTGTTTCAGGGCGAGTAGTCGCAACAACTAAATACTCATCAGTGCCGGCAATCGGGTAACGAAGATGCCACATTGAGCTATCTTCTTCATTGGATTCAACTTCGATATCAGAGACTGCTGTTTTGAGAATAGGGTCCCAGTTTACAAGGCGTTTTCCGCGGTAGATTAAACCTTCTTTGAAAAGTTGGATAAAGACTTTTTGAACAGCATCAGATAATCCCTCGTCCATCGTAAAGCGCTCGCGAGACCAGTCAGGACTTGCGCCCATACGGCGAAGCTGCTGCGTAATATTACCGCCAGATTCTTCTTTCCATTCCCAAATGCGATCAATAAAAGCATCACGGCCTAAGTCATGGCGCGTTTTACCTTCGGCATTGAGTTGTCTCTCCACAACCATTTGTGTCGCAATCCCAGCATGGTCCGTTCCTGGCTGCCAGAGGGTGTTTTTCCCTTGCATACGGTTATAACGGATTAAGAGATCCATGATCGTATCTTGGAAAGCATGGCCCATATGCAGGCTGCCCGTAATATTCGGCGGTGGAATAACGATACAATAAGGGTCTTTGGAGGTATCTCCACTTGCTTTAAATAGATCGTTCTGTTCCCAAAATTGGTACCATTTTTTTTCAATTTGTTCAGGTTGATAGCTCTGTTTCATCTACTGTTTCCAAAGTCGTTTAAATCGTTTGTTTCACGTCAAAAATTGCTTAAATTATAACACTAATACAGCTTTTAGTCGCTACTAACTCTTTTGTGATGGCTTTTTAGAAAGCAAAAAAAACTAGCCCTAGAGCTAGTTTTTGCTGAGACCGGTTAATAATAAATATTATTTTAAGCGGGCTTCAGTGTAAAGAACGTGTTTACGAACAACTGGATCGAATTTTTTGAATTCTAATTTTTCAGTTGTTGTACGTTTGTTCTTAGTGGTCGTATAGAAATGACCTGTACCTGCTGAAGATACTAATTTAACTTTTTCTCTCATGACCTACTCCTTAGAATTTTTCGCCTTTAGCGCGAAGATCTGCTAATACTGCGTCAATCCCTTTCTTATCAATGGTACGAAGACCTGATGGAGAGATACGAAGTGATACAAAGCGATTCTCGCTCTCAACCCATAGGCGATGAACCTGAAGGTTAGGAAGGAAACGACGACGTGTTCTATTGTTTGCGTGGGAAACGTTGTTACCAGACATTGGTCCTTTCCCAGTTACTTGACATACTTTACTCATGATTAATAACCCTGATCTTAATTGTAATATTAACCCCGGCCGCCAGCTAAAAAATATCTATGTGCGGACTGAACCCACGAATTATAGTGGATAGTTCTTCCTATTGCAATAATTTGAAGCTTTTTTTACGAATAGATATCGGGATTAAGTAAATTTTGTGCCATTTCGGCTAACAAGTCCGAAATTATACCACTTTTTTGTAGAAATTCTAGATGTTGTTCGTAAGTTTGCATGCCAAATTGGCGACCTGTCTGAATATTACTTGGTATTTGCGAAATTTTATTTTCTCGAATTAGGTTCGATATTGCATTATTACGCACCATAATCTCAAAAAGGGCGATTCGCTCACCTTCTAAAGTGATTAATTGTTGCGCGATAACGCTGATCAAAGATTCAGCAAGTTGATAGCGGATGAGTGGATTGGATTCGAGCGGGAAAAAATTTAATAACCGATCAATTGTCTTCGGTGCATTATGCGTATGCAGCGTGCTGAGTACAAGGTGCCCTGTTTCTGCTGCATGTAATGCTAAGTTGACGGAATCTGCATCGCGAAGTTCACCGACGACGATGACATCAGGATCTGCGCGAAGGGCATTTTTAAGGGCTGTGTGAAAGTAGGGCGTGTGTTCACCGAGTTCACGCTGTTCGATAAGTGAGTTTTTTGGGGTATAGATCACCTCAATTGGATCTTCAATTGTGATGATATGCCGCTTTTGATACAGGTTTATATGATTGATCATTGCCGATAGCGTTGTCGATTTACCAGAGCCTGTTGCGCCGGTAATGAGAATTAACCCACTTTTACGCGCGATGAGCTGCTCAAGGATTTGCGGCGCATAAATGGCGTGTAGTGAGGCAATCTCTGCTGATATAAGGCGAAAGACAGCCGTTAAGCCTTGATGGCTCTGAAAGTAATGTCCACGCACTCTAATAGTACGATCTTGGGTGTTGAGTGACGTAGCAAAATCGATGGCTTGATGCTGTTGAAATTGCGCGATATCCGTTGATGATATAAGCGGCATCAGGATATCGTGGAGGGTTTTGGCCGAGAGGTTTTGCTTGGTAATCGGCGCTAATACACCATTTTTACGCATAAAAGCTTGGCGGTTGGGGGATAGATGAAGATCAGATGCGCCCGCTTGATGGGCAAATTGAATAAGACTCGCGAGCATCACTCCCTCCTTTTATCGAAATTGAATAAAGGTAGGCAATAAAGTCCTGCTGTGGGAGTAAGCGATCAAAGCTATTTAGAAAAGTGACACTGCGGACAGTTTTATTGCGGACACAGGTTTCTTGTTAATCTAAGGCTAAGGCAAAGCTAACCTTTGCTCATTTTGTGTTGTAATGCGTTTTTAACAGATTGATACCACTCTTGCTGCAAGATACTTAAAACGACTGTGTCCCGAAAGCGACCATCTGGCATCACTGTATCTTGGCGTAAAACACCTTCTTCTTTGGCGCCAATGCTCTTCATTGCCGCAATGCTACGACTATTTGTGGCATCTGCTCTAAAGGCAATGCGTAAGCGATCCCTCGATTCAAACGCATATTGGAGAAGTAAGAATTTACATTGTCTATTTAAACCGGAGCCGCGAAAGGCTTTGCCATACCAAGTATAGCCAATTTCAGCACTACGATTGGGTTCGCTAATATTGTAAAAACGAGTGCTGCCTGCGTACTGTTTTGAGGCTTTATCAAACACGATAAAGGGTAGGGCAATGCCCGCTTCTTTTTGGGTGATGGCATCGAGGAAGTAAGTCTTTAAGTTCTCCGCACCTGCAGCTGATTTTGGCGCGAACTGCCAAGTTTCAGGTTCATTCAGTGAAAAGGGGAGAAGTAGTGCATAGTCATCCATTGTTAATGGACGTAACAAGACACGGTCGTTTTCTAAAATAATATCTGTCATATTGTTTGAATCCTTTGGCTTGTTACGTCATGGTGAGTACTGCTGATCGTCTAGCGTTAGTCTAATTGGCTTTTCATTTTACCAATAATATCTTGATAACTTGTGCCGCTGTTGAAGATAGCGCTTCCGGCCACAAAAGTATCCGCACCGGCTTCAGAGATCTCTTTAATATTGTGAAGGTTGACGCCACCATCAATCTCAAGGCGGATTTCACGATCTTGTGCATCAATCATTTTACGAAGCGTTCTGAGCTTATCAAGACTGGAAGTAATGAATTTTTGTCCACCAAAACCAGGATTCACGCTCATTACTAAGATCATATCGAGATGATCCCACACATGGTCAAGCACTGAGATAGGCGTTGCAGGGTTTAATACTAAACCGGCTTTGCAGCCGAGTGACTTAATCAATTGAAGTGAGCGGTCTACGTGAAGAGAAGCTTCTGGGTGGAATGTGATGTATGTTGCACCTGCTTTGGCAAAGGCCTCAATCATACGATCAACAGGGCTTACCATTAAATGCACGTCAATCGTTGCAGTCACGCCATAATCACGAAGTGCTTGGCAGATCATCGGCCCAAAGGTGAGATTTTCAACGTAATGGTTATCCATGACATCAAAATGGATGATATCAGCACCGCCGGCTAACACCGCATCGACTTCTTCACCAAGCTTGGCAAAATTTGCTGAAAGAATAGAAGGGGCGATCCAGTTAGGTTGTTTCATGTTTTTTACTCTTTTAAGGTCGTTAAGTAAGGTTCATTAAGAAATCACATTAAAGTGCTGAAAAAGAAAAAGCGAGTGACTTCAAAAGTACTCGCTCTCTATTTTATCCTGATAGCATCCATTATGCCATTTTAGAAAGAACACGATCCATAGCATTGATGGTTTCATCTAAATCTTCATACGTATGCGCGCTTGACATAAATCCTGCTTCAAAGGCGCTGGGTGCAAGGTAAATACCCTCTTCAAGTAAGCCATGGTAGAACGTTTGGAAGAAGTCGATATCTGATTTTGTTGCATCTGAGAAGGTTTTAACTTCGCCATCTGTGAAGAAAAGGCCAAACATACCACAGACATGATTCGTACTGAGTGGCTTATTGTGTTTGGCAAATACTGCTTTGATGCCGTTTACAAGGTAATCTGTTTTTGCAGAGAGATCTTCATAAAAGCCCTCTTTAGAGATTAGTTCTAACGTTTTAATGCCGGCAGCCATTGCGACAGGGTTTCCTGAAAGCGTACCTGCTTGGTAGACAGCGCCATTGGGCGATAGATGATCCATAATCTCTTTTTTACCGCCAAAAGCACCCACAGGCATACCACCGCCAATGACTTTACCGAATGTCGATAAGTCAGGCGTTACGCCATAAAGACCTTGTGCTGAGTGTTTGCCCACACGAAAACCGGTCATGACTTCATCAATAATGAAAAGCGCACCATTATCATCACAACATTCACGAATTGTTTCTAAAAATCCAGGTTGTGGGGGAATGCAGTTCATATTGCCGGCAATCGGTTCGATGATTACGCATGCAATCTCTTTGCCATATTGTGCAAAAGCTTCTTTTACCGCCTCAGGATTATTATATTCGATGACAATCGTATGCTGCGTAAGATCTGCAGGAACCCCTGGTGATGAAGGTTCTCCAAATGTTAAAAGTCCAGAACCTGCCTTTACAAGTAGAGAATCTGAGTGGCCATGATAGCAGCCTTCAAATTTGATGATTTTATCGCGTCCTGTATAGCCGCGCGCAAGGCGAATAGCGCTCATGGTTGCTTCTGTGCCCGAGCTAACCATACGAACTTGATCCATAGAAGGGACGAGTTCCAATACTTTTTTTGCTAAAACTGTTTCTGAAACCGTCGGTGCACCAAAAGAGAGTCCATTTTTAGCAGTTTCAACAACAGCGTCAATGACTTCAGGGTGTGCGTGACCTACAATCATTGGCCCCCATGATCCTACATAGTCGATATATTTTTTGCCGGCTTCATCAAAAACATAAGCGCCAAGACCTTTTTTAAAGAATACAGGTGCGCCGCCCACTTGTTTAAAAGCACGAACAGGAGAGTTAACGCCCCCAGGAATATACTTCTGTGCATCACGATACAACTCGTCAAATTGACTCATAGATTGAGGTCCCTTTTGTAAATTAACTGTGGTAAAAAAGTAACCTCTTATTATGGATTGAAATCTCTATTTGTTCAACAGGCGGAAATTCACTACAATAGGGGGCAGTGATTAATTTAAAGGAATTCTTATGATTGCCGAAGTAAAAGATAAGTTAGTAAATGGTTTAGATGAAGTAAAGGCAATTGAGCCATTAGCATTTGATGTAGAGGGCCTTGTTAGCTACGCTGACTGGGTTGTTGTGGCTTCTGCGAATTCAGGACCACACTTAAGAGCATTAGTGCGTAAAGCGGAAGAAATAATGCTTAAAGAGGGTATTAAACCGATCGGTATTGAGGGTGTTAACTCGGGATCTGATTGGATTTTAATTGATTTTGGTGATGTAGTTGTTCATCTTTTAACAGAAGAGAAGCGTGATTTCTACAATTTGGAAAAGATTTTTGTACGCGCTGACTAACCGGACAAGAGACTAAGAGGAAGGATACATCATGATTGTACATCTCATTGCAGTAGGGAGTAATATGCCTGCATGGGTCAAAACGGGATTCGATGAGTATGCCGGAAGATTGCGTCATGATGTTGAGCTCAAACTAATTGAAGTACCCGCATTGGTTCGCAAGAAAAATGCAGATGTAAAACGTATTTTGAAAGAAGAGGGTGACAAGCTGTTAAAGGCGATCCCGAAGAATTGTATGATTGTGGGTCTTGATGTTGTGGGTAAAGAAGTGACGACTCCTGAGCTTAGCAAAAGACTAGAATCATGGATGCTGTCAGGACAAGATATCGCCCTCCTTATCGGTGGGCCGGAGGGATTCTCTCCAGAGATTAAGGCGTTATTCCAGCAATCGATATCGCTTTCAAGATTAACGCTACCGCACCCAATGGTACGAGTGTTAATGGCGGAGCAGTTATTTAGAGCGTGGAGTATCATCAATAATCACCCCTATCATCGTGAGTAGCCTTGGTAAATGACTTCACTTGGTTCTTTTCAGGAGAGTGGGTAGAATGTCAGACTAGGCGTAATGCCGATATTAAATAACAGTATGAAACCATATAAAAAAACGTCATGGATTAAAGTTCCATGACGTTTTTTATTGTCTTGGCATTGGTTATCAATAATTGATAATCAACACAGGTTTGAGTAAGTTAAAAGTTAATCCTTATAGCGGCTTAAAACAAGTGCAGCATTCGTTCCACCAAAACCAAAACCATTGTTAAGAACATTGTTGATCTTCGCGTTATCGATACGTTTACGAACGATAGGGAACTCAGCAAGTGCAGGATCTACTTCGTTAATATGCGCGCTCTCAGCGATAAAGTCATTTTGCATCATCAAAAGACAGTAGATCGTTTCGTTAACGCCCGCAGCACCAAGCGCGTGGCCTGTGAGTGATTTCGTTGAGCTAATTGGCGGAACTTTGTCACCAAAGACGCGACCAATTGCTTGAAGCTCAGGAATATCACCTGCTGGGGTTGAGGTGCCGTGCGTATTGATATAGTCAATCTCGCCATCTACAGTTTCAAGCGCCATACGCATGCAGCGTTCAGCCCCTTCACCGCTGGGTGCAACCATATCATAACCATCCGATGTTGCGCCGTAACCCGTAATTTCAGCATAGATTTTTGCGCCGCGTTTTAATGCGTGCTCAAGTTCTTCTACAACAACGATGCCGCCGCCGCCTGAAATCACAAAGCCATCACGATCCTTATCATAAGCACGTGAGGCAGAAGATGCAGAATCATTGTATTTCGATGATAAAGCACCCATAGCATCAAACATTGCGCTCATGTAAGGGTGAAGTTCTTCACCACCACCGGCAAATACAACATCTTGTTTCCCCATTTGGATCTGCTCGTAAGCGTTTCCAATACAGTGGATCGATGTCGCACAAGCTGAGCTGATAGAGTAGTTTAAGCCCTTGATTTTAAATGGAGTTGCTAAGCATGCGGAAACGGTCGATCCCATTGTGCGGGTCACCATATAAGGACCAATACGCTTAGTAGCACCATTTTTGCGGAGAATATCAATACTATCAATCTGATTTTTAGTAGAAGCACCACCAGAACCTACAATAAGGCCTGTACGTGGATTAGATACTTGATCTTCTGTTAAACCTGAATCTGCAATTGCTTCTTTCATTGCAATATATGCATAAGCTGCTGCATCCGCCATAAAGCGGAAATCTTTGCGGTCAATTTGTGACGCAAGATCAATGTTCAGCGCACCATGTACATGTGAACGGAATCCAAGATCCGCCATCTCTTGTGAGAATTCGATTCCAGATTTAGTATCAAGGAGTGATTGTAAGACCTCTTCTTTGTTGTTGCCGATACTCGACACAATTCCAAGACCTGTAATAACAACACGTTTCATGAATAAAATTCCTCCAAAAAATTAAAAGTTGTCTGTTTGTGTGAAGAGACCAACTTTTAGATCTTCACCAACATAGATTTCTTTGCCATCAACTTCCATCGTTGCATCGGCAATACCCATGGTTAATGATCTTAAAATAACACGCTTCATATGGATGTTATAGGTGATTTTTTTAGCGGTAGGAAGTACTTGACCAGAGAATTTTACTTGCCCTGCACCGAGTGCGCGTCCACGACCTTTTCCACCCATCCAACCAAGATAGAATCCGACTAATTGCCACATAGCATCTAAGCCTAAGCAGCCTGGCATTACGCTATCGCCGATAAAGTGACATGGGAAAAACCAAAGATCAGGGTTGAGGTCTAGCTCTGCTGTAATAGAGCCTTTTCCATATTTTCCGCCATCTTCAGTAATGGAGATAATGCGGTCAACCATAAGCATTGGTGGCATTGGAAGCTGAGCATTCCCTTCACCAAATAAATTCCCTTTTGCGCACTCGATAAGCTCTTCGTATGTAAAGCTAGGTTGTGTTGTAATTCTTGTCACGTCTTATAGATCCTATGAAATTGTCCAGAATTAGATTATTTTCGTAAGCGTTTAAGCGCTATTCTGATTTGTAAATCAGGCAACAAAAATAATTTCTAACCTGTGATTATACCTAAAAAAAGAAAGGAGAGTTAGCCGCTTTATACATAAATCAGTTTTTCTCTACTTTCTTAGTGGTACTCGATTGTTATATTTGCCACCATCTAAAATAGATAGGGCGCTATTTTACGCATTAAATCTGCATTTTTTGAAACATAATAAGAACTCTATAAATCTTGATAGAGGTCAGTTTCTCCTTTCGGGCGCGTTTTAAAACGACGATGCGCCCAAAGGTATTGTTCAGGTGCTTCCATAATCCATTTTTCAAACATCTCATTAATATGAATTGTATCTGCTTTTAGATCATCTGTGGGGAAGTTTTCCATCATAGGCATGATCTTGATATGATATTTAGAGCCTTTTCGGATCACATAATAGGGCAGCGCGCCCGCTTTTCCAAGGCGGCAGAGCGTTGACGTTGCGGTTATTGTCAAAGCATTGACGCCAAAAAAAGGAATAAAAACATGATCTGTGCTGCCATAATTTTGATCGGGCGCATACCAAATAAGATCGCCTGATCGTAACAGTTTGATCATACGGCGTGTCTCATCTCGGGTAATAGGTTCAAGACCTGATTGCTCGTAACGCCCTTTGTATTGAATATATTCATAATACGGATTGTCGTGTGGGCGATACATGCCGCGTACTTTTGTTTTTAAAGATATCGCTCTTCCGCCTAATTCTAGAGGCGTCATATGTAAGGTTAGTAATAATGCGCCTTTCTCGCTCTCCTCATAGGCTTTAAGGTTCTCAAGACCCTCATACACAAAGTATTTTTCAAGTTTTTTTTGTGGTGTATACCAGGCGATAATCACTTCAAAAATAGCCATCCCCATAGATTTGAAATTGTCTTTAATGAGTTTTTTCCGGGATTTTGCATCAAGATCAGGAAAGCAGAGCTCAAGATTCCTATGGATGATTTTTCGGCGACTTTTAGCGATATAGTAGGAAGCGACTCCTACAATTTTACCGAAGAACAGCAAGATAGGTAATGGGATATGTGCAATGATTTTTGCCAAAAAGATCCCCAAAGCTAATAGCTTATGATCAGAAGCCTTTGGCACAGCGTGTTTACTCATAATTCCATCTAAATAACCAACAAAGAGCACATGATTATATCAGTTTTTAACGAAAAGATAGGTTCTTACATCACAATCATGGAAGATGATTGTGAAATGAACCGCTTAGGCCTATCTGCATGGCATAAATAAAGGTATTGAGAAGCTAGGCTTTCTAACTTAGTGAGGAGCCATTGCGTCGAGATCAGAATTATTAACGCTTGAAATGATAGGGTTGCGCTATAATAAAGGTCTTTAATTTATATGAAAGATCTTCTAATAAAGGCGTATTAGATAGCCTTACCTGCTATTTAGGGGTATTTTTAACGTCAAGGGGATTTATATAAAATCAGGTAAACTTTGATTTTGGTCAAGTTGTTTTGTACCCTACATAGGTGTTTTTAGTATGAGATTATGGATAAAAGCGAAGTATTTTTGGATTCTCAGCATAGTAATGGTTTTAGTGGGATGTGGCTTTCATCTTCGGGGTGATGTCTCTTTCCCGGAAGAGTATAAAACGGCGTTTATAGAGAGCAATGAGCCCGCATTTTCACGAGATAGCGTTGAATTTTATGTCAAAAGACAACTTCGTCATCAAATTGAAATTGTAGATTCAAAAGCGCAAGCTGATCTCATTGTTTATATTAATGAGGGGTTTAATACGAGAGTCGTGGCGAGTACTGCAACGGGTGAGCGGCGAGATTATACAACAGAAGTCACAGCTACGATTAGTGTTGTAGACTCAAAGGGAAACGTTATATTCCCAAGAGAAAACTTTATAAAAGCACGAAGCTTTACAATTGATGAAAAAGAGCCGCTAGCGAAAGATAGTGCAGAAGAGGCAATTGCACGAGATGTCGCAGAAGATTTAAGTATTTCTTTTATACGCAGATTAATAACAGTAATTAAAGCAAAACAATAGGGAGTTTTTGTGACAAACGGACAAATTACCGCGATCAAAGATGTGCAAGCATATAATGATGAGCGAAATGTAGAGATTTCTCAGGTGGGGATCAGTGGTCTTCGCTTACCTGTTCATTTTAGCAACGGTGATGTAATACAACATAGTGTAATGGATGCAGCCTTTACCGTGATGCTACAAAAAGAGCGTAAGGGGACACATATGTCTCGCTTTATTGAAGTATGGGATAGTCAAGCTGCTCCTTTCTCATTAGCTGGTGTGAAAGTACTGTTAAATGATTTAGAGGAGAAGCTAGATTCCACAAAAGCGCAGCTTCATCTTCAATTTCCTCTTTTTTTTGAACGTGTTGCACCTGTTTCAAAAGCAAAAAGTTTAATGGACTTTAATTTTGAAATTATTGCAAAATCAAACCAAGAAGATCGCGCTCAAGAGCATTTTGAACTTGTTTTAATGGCGCCGGTGACAAGCCTTTGCCCTTGCTCCAAAGAGATCTCAGAATTTAGTGCACATTCTCAACGTTCACATTTGACGATTGCATTAATATTTAAAGACCAAGCGGCATTTGAGGCGCTTGATATTAACGCGATGCTCGATGAGATGGAATCGGTAGGATCTTCAAGACTCTATCCACTGCTTAAACGCCCTGATGAGAAATATGTGACAGAAATGGCATATAGAACGCCGCGCTTTGTGGAAGACTTGGTGCGTGATCTTGTGGTTCTCTTAAGAGAACGAACGGATTTAATCTCTTTTTCTGTCCAATCTGAGAATTTTGAATCAATCCATAACCATCAGGCTTATGCGAAAATTGACTATACGTTTTAATTTGTAAAAGCGAAATAGAAGCTTATTACATATCGATTGATAGACGCCTCAATGACGCTTTGAAAAGAGCAGTCATTGAGGCGTTCTTTTTGGTAAGATAGATCCTTGAAATCAATTTAGTAATCGGTATTATTCACGTGTAGATCGCGTCCCTAATAATGCCTAAAGCTGATTATCCTGAAATAAGTAAAAGAGGTATCAATGATAGAATCAGATCGACTAATTGTAAGTGAACAGCCTTTAGAAGAGGAGAAGATCATTGATCGCGCTATTCGTCCGAAAAAGCTTGCAGATTATACGGGGCAAGCACCTATACGTAAGCAATTAGATATCTTTATACAGGCAGCAACGATGCGCCAAGAGGCATTGGATCATGTGCTTTTATTTGGTCCGCCAGGACTGGGGAAGACAACGCTTGCGCATATCATTGCCAATGAGATGGGGGTAGGATTAAAACAGACCTCAGGACCTATTTTAGAAAAGGCAGGGGATTTAGCCGCTATTTTAACGAGTTTAGAAGAGAATGATATTCTCTTTATCGATGAGATTCATCGCTTAAATCCAACGGTGGAAGAGATTTTATACCCGGCGATGGAAGATTATCAGCTGGATATTATGATCGGTGAAGGACCTGCGGCGCGCTCTGTGCAAATTGATTTGCCCGCATTTACGTTAATAGGGGCAACGACAAGAGCAGGATTACTCTCCTCCCCACTTCGAGATCGCTTTGGGATTGTTTCAAGGCTGATGTTTTATACTAATGATGAACTCACCTCGATTGTCAAGCGTTCCGCTTTACTGTTGGGCGCGCCGATTACGGGTGAGGGCGCTTTTGAGATTGGGCGCAGATCTCGAGGTACGCCGCGTGTTGCCAATCGTTTATTGCGCCGCGTGCGAGATGTCGCAGATGTGCAGTCAAATGGAGATATCACCATAGAGATTGCGGAGCAAGCTTTGGATATGCTCGATATTGATAATGCGGGTTTAGATGAACATGACCGTAACTTTCTGCGCCTTATCGTGGATAAGTTTGATGGCGGGCCAGTGGGGATTGATACATTAGCAGCCGCATTAGGAGAAGAGAAAGGCACCCTTGAAGATATGATTGAGCCCTTTTTGATACAAGAAGGCTTTATCATGCG
>CANRON010000006.1 GCA_947632245.1 uncultured Ignatzschineria sp.
TACCCTGCCGCACTTAAGAATGCGATTGACCATCTCTACATTGAATGGAAAAATAAGCCTGCTTCAATGATTAGCTACGCCAATAGAGGGGGTGGCAAAGCGGCAGCACAACTTCGCCAAGTACTCAATGGTCTAGATATGCAAGCGACTGATGAACAGGTAGAGATTAAACTCTCCGATCTAAACTTTGATGACCTTGAAAGTCAATTATCTTCATACAATGAAGATTTAATTGCCATGATTCGTGCCAATGAATTGCTATTAAAAGGCTAACGCCTCTTTCAAGGCAACCTCAATAATCTCGACGGCATCAATTGCACCACCCCACTCTACACCTATTTATCTCTTTCATAAAGTATGGATTTATGCCTAGCTCAAAGACTATTTTTCGCCAGATTTTGCATTCAAGACCGCATTTTATTATCTCTCTGATTATTGCTGCCGCTACTTTTGTTGTGCTTTCTCCACATCAAAGCCCCTTCATGAATTTTATTATTAGCTGGAATGCGTTTTCGTGGGCTTATCTGCTTTTTTTAACGAATAAAATTATCCGCTGCCGAAATAAAGATATTCGCCTAGCGACGATCAAAGAAGATGAAAGTGCCAAAATGGTATTGTTTTTCTTACTTGCCGGATGTTGTGCTAGCTTGCTTGTGCTGTTCTTAGCTCTCGGCGGCCATGATGACCTTTCTCATAAAGATGCCTTAATTCAATATGGTTTAACCGCTTCGACCTTGATCTCTTCTTGGCTCTTATTACCCATGGGTTATACCATGCACTACGCACATCTCTATTACAGCAATCCTGTACATAAAGAACCTTGGCTGCTCTTTCCTGATAAAAACCTGAAACCCGGTTATTCTGATTTTATGTACTTCTCTTTTACAATCGCCGTGGCATCACAAACCGCAGATGTTGCGGTTGCCTCAAGCCCAATGCGCCGAGCGGTACTGCTGCAATCCATCGTCTCTTTTGTGTTTAATATGGCGATATTAGGTCTATGCATCAATATTTCTGCGAGCTTCTTTTAATATCCCTTAAGCCTTACTCTAAGCAACATTATCGACCTACTTCAATATAGATTATTCCGCGTGAGCGCTTAACAAGATATTTGCATGCACAAAATTAGGTCTGTTATCATTTTAGTATTGATATCAATCGTTATATAAAATAAGAGATAAAATAGAGAAATGAATAGAAATCAAGTCATTGCCCTTTCTGCCGTATTACAAACCGCTATGCTTGTACATAGACTTGCGACTACTGGCTCAGTACCAAGCCAAGAACGAAATCCGCTATTAGAGAGCATATTTGCACTCACCCCAGAAAGCATTGATGATGTTTATGATGGTATTGGCAATATACGCCCTGGCATTGAAGGATTTGCACGCGGATTACAAGATATCCCCTCGCAAGCGAAAATTTATCTCTATTCCATTATTTCACTGGAAGCAAATCTCAGTAAAGACCCTGAAACATTAACAATCCTCGCATCGGGCCTTGAAAACCTCAAAGGACGCTTACAACACTTTGAGATCACCCATGAAAATATGATTGCCGGCATTGCGGATCTCTATTCACAAACATTAAGCAAGCTTTCTCCAAAAATCATGGTGAAGGGAGAACAATCTATTTTAAGCCAACCCTATATCGCCAATGAAATACGCGCCCTTCTCCTTGCCGGCGTTCGATCAGCCATGCTTTGGCGTCAATATGGCGGCAGTAAGTTCTCACTTTTATGGCCTTGGAATAAACTCCCTCAAACAGCGCAGCAAATTTTAATGACGCTCTAACAATACAAAGATTCAATAATAGAACCTACATATATTCTTAAATCTTATTAAAAACACAGATTGCAAAAGGCGATACTTTTAACAGTATCGCCTTGTCTCATATATAAGATGGGTATCGACCTACAAAGAACCTATTCCCCTTTAAGCTAAAACTCGTTTACCTTCCCCTTCCGGAATTTCGATAATTAGTCTCGGCACACAAATACCTGAAAGCGTCTCTCTAAGCGCTTTTACAAGTGCAATTCCGCGCTCATTCTCAACCACAAAATGACTAGTTCCTCGCGCCAAATCCATCTGGTGCAAATAATAAGGCTTTACGCCATTTTCAATAAATCCGCGCATCAATGCTTGTAAATCCTCAAGCGTATCATTGACCCCTTTTAAGAGCACTGATTGAGACAATAGTAGAACACCGCGCTTACGAAGCGCTAATAGCGCTACGCGTGATGCTACCGAGAATTCGGACACATGATTCACGTGGAGCACTAGTGTCACAGCCTTGCCATTATCCACAATATCTTCCAACAGCTGTAACAATTCTGGCGTGATTTTCTCCGGAGAGATCACCGGAATGCGAGAATGAATACGGATACTCTTAATGTGATCAATGCTCGCTAGCGCGTGCAATACCTCAGATAATCTTCTTGCGGACAATACTAAAGGATCGCCCCCCGTTAAAATCACTTCCCATAACTCTGTATGTTCCCGAAAATAATCATAGGCATTGGCGAGATCCTCTTTCGAGAGCATATCCCCCTTGTGCCCGATCATCTCTTTTCGGAAACAAAATCGACAATAGACCTCGCATAACTGCGTGACTTTCAACAATGCCCGATCTTCATAACGGTGAACAACCCCAGCAACGGGTGTAAAACGGCTATCACCAATAGGATCATCTAGCTCTTCCGGCAGGATATTCGCCTCTGATTTTGAAGGAATAAATTGCCTTAAAAGCCCCTCTTGAGCACATCCCTTCGTCTTCTCGATCTGCGTTTGCATTGTCGGGCTGATTTTTATCTGAAATTCCTTCGCCACTTGCGTGATTTCATCGCTCGGCACTAATAACCCTTCTGAATAAAGGTCATCTAAGGTCGTCCAATATCGACTCATTGCGTTATACTATCCTCAATAAATATGTGTTCGTTATCATAAGGGATTTTACATGAATAAGAGAGTTATTTGTTTAATGGGGCCAACCGCTACTGGTAAAACAGAGATGGCAATGCGGATTGCCGACACTATCCCGGCGCAAATAATTTCTGTTGATTCCGCCATGATCTATCGCCACATGGATCTTGGCACTGCTAAACCAGACAGAGCAACACTGAGCCAATATCCCCACAAATTAATTGATATTTGTGATCCTACGGACCGCTATTCAACCGCTGAATTTCGGCGAGATGCCTTAGTCGCCATTGAAGAGAGCTTTTCTGCCGGGAAAACCCCCGTATTAGTGGGCGGAACTTTCCTATACTTCCAATCGCTATTAGAGGGCATCTCTCCCATCCCTTCTGTGAGCGATGAGATTTTAACATCTCTCAACGAACAACTCGAAACACTAGGTTCTCCTGCGCTGCATGCGGAGCTTCTCAAAGTTGATCCTGAAAGTGGTGAGCGCCTTAATCCCAATGACTCTCAAAGGGTATTAAGAGCCTTAAGTGTATATAAAGAGACAGGTAAACCTCTGACTTATTTTTGGAGCCTACCCAAAAAATCAGGACTTGAATACCCGTTCATTAAACTCGCATTGGCAAACAACAATGAACGAAAACGTAACGCCCACATCACAAAACGCTATCAGATGATGATTGAACAAGGACTTGTAGAAGAAGTATTGAATCTTCGTAATCAATATCCTGAACTTAATCTCGATTACCCCTCTATGCGCGCCGTTGGTTATCGTCAAATCTGGAACTATCTTGAAAAAGAGACTACGCTTGAAGCGGCCATTGAACTTGCGATTATCGCGACAAGGCAATATGCAAAACGCCAAAGAACCTGGCTTAGAAGAGAGAGTAACCTTATTACTTTTGATGTTGAAGCTGAAAACTACCCGCAATCGGTATTAAATACAGTATCTGAATTTTTAGCCTAATAACGAGTGATCTTTGGCGCAAATTATAGCGTACTATTGTGACTGCGTTTGCACCTCTATCACCTCTGCATTTAGCTCATCTTGCTCTTCTTGGAGCTCTTCCATCAACTCATCACCAATTTCATGTAATGGTGTCTGCAAATTACTGTAATTGAGAAGAATGCTCGCATCCGTAATCGGCACCGCACGATTATATTCAAGCTCTTTTACAAAACTATCCATCAGCGCTTCAAGCTCTACCTCATCAAAATCATCGTTCACTGCAAGTAAATAACGGATACTTAAGGTTTCGATATCATCCGGCAAACGCCAATACAGCTCCTTAGGAACATGTGTTTTATAAAAATAACGGTGTTTTTTGAAGAAATTTTTAGGCAATGCATCCACAATAGATAACGGCTGCCCACCACACAATGTATTGAGCTGCCGAACAATCCGATTAGGATGCGCGCCCGTAACAAATGCGACATTAATATCAAAACCACAGAACTGATCTATTAATGTTTGCGTTCCATATTTTTTCAGAGAGAGTTTACCACTATTAACATTCATCGCCGCTAAAACGTCAGACAGCACCTTTCGCTGCGTAGGCTGATTCAATACGCCATAGGCATGCCCACCACTAAAAAGAGTATCTTGATCAACCCCTCGCGCAACGATCGTAAATGCCTCATGATAAAGTGGGAGTACAAGCGAAAAACTTTGAGATAACTTCTCATTGTAAAACTGCTCTGTTGTAATGATGAAATCAAATGAATCCAACTCTTTTTGAGATAGCGCCCCCTCTTCATGGTAACGCTCATAACAGCGGTGATAAGGATGAATCGCTTCATAACTCATACACAAGTGATCACTAATCGCACGATCTAATTCAGAAGGCGTTTGGCGTAAAATTTTAATCATCCGCTGCTCTTCCGAAAATACGGGTAAAGCTACCAACATTCCACAAAGAAACAGGCATAAAAAAAGATTGATTCGTTTCATACAATTTGGCATTGAATACGCCCTTACATTTAATTTCACTCAAATACAAAAAAGCCCGAATCAGAGATTCAGGCTTCTTAATTTGGCTCCTCGACCTGGGCTCGAACCAGGGACCCCTTGATTAACAGTCAAGTGCTACTACCAACTGAGCTATCGAGGAATTAAGGATTGCTATAATAGTAGATCATTCTAAATCTGTCAAACAATTTACACGCCTTGTTGAAAAATTAACCAACCTCCACTAATAATCAGTATGTTACGCCTTTAAGCACTAAAATCTAATCTCGATTAAAAGAGAGTTCAACCTGGCCGATATAATTCCCCGTAAATGGCATAATCGTGAAATTCATATCATCAAGCTGCACAACATCACCTTCTGAAGGGAGGCTGCCTGCGGTTTTCATAATCAAACCACTGAGCGTCTCTACATCCTCCTCATCAAATTCACGATGGAAATAGGCATTAAATTCTTCAATCGGGATGAGCGCATTGACAATAAATAGATTCTCACCGACAAGCTTTACATGCTCTTCTGGCTCTACTTTTCGATCATGCTCATCATCAATATCCCCGACGATCTGCTCGAGCAAGTCCTCAATCGTAATTAATCCTGATACCGACCCGAACTCATCTACCACCAATGCCATGTGAGTACGTTTCGTTCTAAAATCATTGATCAATGCAGTGACGAACTTGCCTTCCGGCACATACTCAACAGGGCGAATAAGCGGCTTGATATCTAACTCTTTTTCACCGATGTAGGGAAGCAGATCTTTAGAGAGAAGCACACCCATAATCTCTTCATGATTGTCTGATAGTACGGGAAAACGAGAGTGCCCTGAAGCAATGATACGATCTAAGATCACTTGTGGCTCATCATCAATTGCAATGGTAATCATCTTTGCCCGCGGCAACATGATATCCCTGACAATCTGCTGTGATCCCGCAATAATTGCACGAATCATCTCTATTGAATCATCACTGAGAATCCCTTGCGCTTTTGCTTCATCACAATCACGTAACAGGGTTTCAATACTGATATTTTTATGCTTATCGAATCCTAGTCGTTGCAACCAAGACTCGCCTTTCCTACTTCCTTCTTCAGCCATCGCTTTCGTTTACCTCTATGGATCAATTCTATTAGGCTAATTTTAATATCCTTAGATTATACCGATCTTATTCAAAATGCTACAAAGGAAATCATTTAAAAGTATATTTTTCATTGACGTAAGTATCTTATATAATGCGAAATAGCCGGCGCATAGATCTCCGCACCGAAATAAATTTGATAAGCTATTTGGTTAGCACAAGCGCTTAGCGTGTTTGAAAGATCTTTTCATCCTCGCTTATACAATATTACTTCTTAGTTGGTTCCTGTTATCCCTATGAATGAAAAAAAGAAACTCCTAACCACCGGCGAACGCATTAACCGCTCAGTTGCATACCTAATGCGACTTCTCATCTCTGTAATCGTGATTGTTGCACTCATTACAATTCCAATTTTTGGTTACTTCTTGGTGAAAGCGGATCATGAAATTACGCCGGAGTTTAAAAATCGACAGTGGGCGTTGCCTGCGCGCGTTTATGCAAGACCATTAGAGCTATATAGTGGAAAAAACCTCAAGCCAAGCGATATGCAGCAAGAGCTAGAGTGGATTTTATACCGCCCCTCAAAATCGCTCAGCCAACCAGGCACGTATCACTTTAATGAAGAAAAAAACGCTGTCAGCGTACATACTCGGCCATTTACTTATAGCGATGGTACTGAAAAGTCCCAAATTATTGACGTACAATTTAGCCGAAATGAGATTAAATCTATTAAAGATCGTAATACGGGAGATGAAATCTCTTTAACCCGTATCGAGCCGCTGATGATTGCGTCAATCTATCCGAATCATAATGAAGACAGAATCCTCCTAAAACGCGAAGAGATTCCGCCGATGCTTATAGATACGCTATTAGCAATGGAAGACCGCTCTTACTACGATCACTTCGGCATCAACCCAAAGGGTATTTTACGCGCGCTTATTACCAACTTTAAAGCGGGTAAAAATGTGCAAGGGGGCTCAACGCTGACTCAGCAGCTCATCAAAAACTACTTTTTAACCAGCGAAAAAACATTAGAGCGTAAAATTCAAGAGATGTTCTTTGCGATTGTTCTCGATTGGCGCTTTGATAAAGATGAGATATTAGAAGCTTATGTGAATGAGATCTATCTCTCGCAAGATGGCGATCGGGCGATTCATGGCTTTGGTCTTGCAAGTGAGTTTTTCTTTGGAAAACCCGTCAATGAATTAACGATTGGTGAAATCGCAACGCTCGTTGCGGTAATCCCTAGCCCTAGCAGCTACAACCCTCGCAGAAACCCAGAGATCGCGATCAAACGCCGCAATTTAATCATTGATGTTCTTGTCGAGCAAAACCTGCTCAGCCCTGAAGATGCGATCATCGTCAAAGCTGAACCCCTCGAAATTCTCGACAACCCGCCGCCCGCAAAAACAAAATTCCCAGCCTTTATTGAATTAGTTTACAAACAGCTCAAAGCTCAATACTCTCCTGAACAATTGAATTCTGGTGGTCTGCGTATCTTCACAACGCTCGATCCTATCGCTCAGGATTATGCCGAAAAATCAGTGATCAGTACACTTGCAAGAATTGAAAAAGATCGCGGTCTTTCTCCCAACATCCTTCAAGGCTCAATTGTGATTGCTGAAAACAATACCGGTGAAATCGCGGCAATTGTTGGCGATCGGAATGTTCGCCAAGCAGGATTTAATCGCGCATTAAATACAAATCGTCCTATCGGCTCGCTCGTTAAGCCATTTGTCTATCTTCGCGCACTCGAAGAGCCAAGCAGATATTCGCTCGCAACGCCCCTTGATGATGAGTCCCCGATTGAGCTCCCTGTGGGCGGGAAAATCTGGAGCCCGAATAACTATGATAGAAGATTACATGGTTGGGTTCCCTTGATTACAGCGCTTGCAAAATCATATAACTTACCCGTTATACGTGTAGGTTTAGATATCGGACTCGAAAATGTGGTGGATACTTTATATCGACTAGGCGTGAATCCTATCCAATATAATATCCCCGCAGTCCCGGCATCACTACTGGGATCAGTGGATCTCCCTCCGATCGAAGTGGCACAAATCTACTCCACAATTGCTAACCAGGGATATTACACACCATTGCGCTCTATCCGGGAAGTCACTGATAGTGAAAGTAAGCTTCTAGATCAGGCGGGAGTAGATCCTATCCAAGCCATAGAGCCTGCACCTAACTATCTCATTACAGATGCAATGATGGATGTTGTTAACCAAGGCACTGCCGGATCACTACGCAGTCATATAGGCAATGTAAAAGCTGCAGCTAAAACCGGAACTACTAATGATTATCGCGATAGTTGGTTTGCAGGATTCACAGGCAACTATACGGCTGTATCGTGGGTGGGCCGTGATGATAACAAGCCTATTCATCGTCTTACAGGAACATCAGGCGCACTACCTATTTGGGCAAATGCCATGAAAAACTTACACCTTGAAAGTATCCACCACGATCGTCCCGCGAATGTCATTGATGTTACGGTAGATTTATCAACAGGATTACTCCCGCCGGTGAATCCTTGTCCTGATACCAAGATCCGCACCCTTCCCTTCATTAGGGGCTATGAGCCAACTTATGCGAGTGAATGTTATTACGGTCCTGCCGGCACGGGATCTGGTGGCTTTATTTTTGATTAATAATGCAATAAAGCTTGCATAGAAACTCCTACTGTATTACCGCAATAATCTGTGGTAAATTATAGCGACCACATATGCGTGTCAAATTTACTACACGCAACAGAATTTGTTTAAGGATATTTTCGTGAAAAGAAATGCCATTTTTTTATTCAGTCTTTTAGTATTAACAGCCTGTGCTACCACCGCACCTGAAGGTGCTCGCGTTCGTCCTGTACAAGGACAACCAACCGGACCTTCATTCCAAGGTGATGGTGCGACAAAAGCATATGCGTTACAAGACATCCCTGTTCAAGCTCCTCAATCAAATGAGGTCGGATTCCTAGGTACACAAAATACTCAGAATCCGGATGGTTCACCCGTCTTCCCTGCACCAACGTCTAATTGGCCTGTTGTGAATAACCAAAACCCAACAGCCGCAATAACGCAACCTGCACAGACACTTCCGCCAATACAAACGCCTTCAAGCTCAAATATTCCGGAAGTTGTGACACCAGCTCAAACAAAACCTGCAGTACAAACTCCCCCTGCTCCAACGGGTGGAAATGCAGTCAAAGTGCTTCTTGATGATGCACGCAAAGCTGTCCAAGAAAATCGCCTAGATAAAGCAGCAAGCTCTCTTGAGCGCGCTGTAAGATTAGAACCTAGAAATGCGAGTATCTGGTATGACTTAGCGCAAATTCGTCTACATCAGAAGAACTATGCAGCTGCAGAGCAAATGGCAAACAAATCTATTAGCTTCACGAAGAACGAAGATCTCATTAAACGAAATCAACAAATTATCACTGCGGCACAAAGTGCACGATCAGCTGGCAACTAGATCATTATTGATAATTTAATAGTTCATTTAAAACGTAAGCTTGATCTAGCCCACTTGACAAATCGTCTCTTGGGCTTCATCTGCATTTAAAATAATAAATATTAATTATGAGCAATAGAGCCATTCCTTATTTGCCCTTGCTGCATGCTTATCAAGCACAGTAAACAGCCATAAGCTGTCTCTATTTCTCTACTGGAGAAAAAATGAAGCGGATGCTAATTAACGCAACTCAACAAGAAGAGATGCGAGTTGCACTTGTCGATGGACAACACCTCTTTGATTTAGATATTGAAAACGCGGCAACAAAACAGAAAAAAGCGAATATCTACAAAGGAAAAATCACACGTATTGAGCCCTCTTTAGAAGCTTGCTTTGTCGATTATGGATCGGAGCGTCATGGCTTCCTCCCTTTTAAAGAAATTTCACGAGACTACTTTAAAAATCCAAGCGACCACCAACTTGCCATTAAAGATCAGCTTGAAGAAGGTCTTGAGCTTATTATCCAAGTTGAACGTGAAGAGCGCGGCAATAAAGGCGCGGCACTGACAACGTTCATTTCTCTCGCGGGTCGTTATTTGGTATTAATGCCAAACAATCCGCGCGCAGGCGGTGTATCTCGTCGTATTTCAGGCAAAAATCGCGCAGAAATCCGTGATGCGATGTCTGATTTAGTGATTCCTGAAGATATGGGTCTTATTGTCCGTACTGCGGGAATGGGTCGCGTTACGGAAGAACTTCAGTGGGATCTTGATTATCTCGTCATGCTTTGGGAAGCGATTTTAGATGCTGGAAAAAATCCTGCGCCCCTTCTAATCTTCCAAGAGAGCAATATTATCATTCGTGCGCTTCGCGATTACTATCGCAGTGACATCGGTGAAATCCTCATTGATGACGAGGAAGTATTCAAGGAAGCTGAAGTATTTATCAATACAATCATGCCGCAAATTGGCGACAAGATTAAGTTATATGATGATCAGATTCCGCTCTTTACCCGCTTCCAAGTTGAATCTCAAATTCAGACAGCATACGAGCGTAATGTTCGCCTTCCTTCAGGCGGTGCGCTAGTATTTGACCACACAGAAGCCTTAGTTTCGATTGATATTAACTCTGGCCGCTCCACAAAAGGTGCGGATATTGAAGATACAGCCCTTAACACCAACCTTGAAGCCGCTGAAGAGATTGCCAGACAATTGAAGCTTCGCGATTTAGGGGGGCTTGTTGTCATCGACTTTATTGACATGCTCGATAGCAAAAATCAGCGTAAAGTTGAAACTGCGCTGCATGATGCGCTTGCTTCGGATCGTGCACGTATTCAAGTTGGTCAGATTTCTCGCTTTGGTCTTCTTGAAATGTCCCGTCAACGTCTACGCCCATCACTTGATGAAACTTCGCATATTGTCTGCCCCCGCTGTGAAGGCCAAGGGACAATTCGTGATACTAAATCACTTGCTTTAGGCATCTTGCGCCTTATTGAAGAAGAATCGCTCAAAGAGCGTACATCTGAGCTTGTTATCCAAGTTCCAGTGAATGTTGCTGTGTATCTATTAAATGAGAAACGCACAGATGTGGAAGATGTAGAAAAACGCCTCAAAGTTCGCGTTATTATCATCCCAGATAGCAATTTTGAAACACCGCATTTCAAAATGACACGCTACCGTGTAAATGATGAAGAAGTTGGCAATGACAGCAGCAGCCACATCATCAAAGAAGAACTCACGATTGATGATATTCGTAACCAGGCGGTTATTCAGAATAAAAAAATGATGGAGAAACCCGCAGTATCAGGGATTTCACCCATCGCACCACCCCCAAAAGTGGCTGAAAAAACAGAACAAGTAAAAGAAGCCATGCCAGTGAAGGCGGATGGATTTTTGACAACGATTATCTCTTTCTTTAAAGATCTTTTTGCCGGCGCAGATGAAAAGAAAGACGCTCAAAAACAATCAGAGAAAGAATCTCGCGATAATAATAGAAACAACCGTAACAACAATAATCGCAATAACAATCGCACGAATAATCGTAACAACAATAATCAACGTCAACGTAATCAACGCCATAATCATCCTAGCCGCAATACGGTCGAAACGGTAGAGCGCGAAGTCGATACGAATACGGCATTTGCACAAACAAATGCAGCGCAACCTGAGCCTGCGAACCCTCGTAACAATCGCCGCAATAATCAAGAGCGAAATAACAACCAAGAGCGCGGTAATCAGCAGAATCAACGTCGTAACAATCGTCAAAATAACGAGCAAGGACAAGATAAGGCGCAGGATAATAATCCACGTAATACGCAAACGGATGCGAATGACAATAACAATCGAAACCGTCAACCGCAGAATCAAGATGCCCAAAGCCGTGATACCAATAAGCCTGATAATGCACCTCAAGGGCGCAATCGTAACCGTGACAACAGAGAGTCCCGAGGTGAAAACAGGGATACTAGAGAACTGCCGACTAAAGAGCAAGCCCAAGTAGTGACTACCCCAGAGACTCCTACTCAAGAAGTCTCTAACGAGAAAACACAAGAGGAGCGAGCACCGCGTCAACGCAATCGTCGCAATCGCAATGATCGCAATAACCCTAAACCTCAAAATGCTGCAAAGGTAAATGAGAGTGGTGAAGAGATCATTGAGGTTACTGTTGAAAATGAAACGCGCGAACGCACTATCAGAAAAGGACGTCCACGTATTCCTAAAGCGGCTGTAGCTGCTGTATCAACGGATACGGCAAATCAAGCAGAGACTGTCATTGCGCCCACTGTGAAGGGAAATGATGCCGAGAAAGGAAAAGAAGTGGTTACAACTGCTCCTTCTGAAACACCAAAACAGCCAACACAACAAGCGCAATCAACGGATACACAAACCGTATCTCCTGATACTCAGGCATCTGTGGCAAAATCGGTAGAAAACATTACACCAGAAAAAGCATCTGAAAAAACAGAGGGTGTTGCGGATCAATCGTCAAGCGCACCTAAAGAGCCAATAGCTAAGGTGGTTGCAGTTGAGACAGTGAAAACAGAGATGGCTGAAAAAGCTGAAACACCTGTTGCGGCTATTCCCGATACTGTAATGCCGGTGACTAAAACAGAAACAAAAACTGAGCGTCCAACACAAGCAGAGCCTTCATCCGTTACTCCTGAGCCAGTTCAAACAACTGTCACAGAAGAAGTGAAAGAGATTATCCCTGCCTCTATCAAGCCAGCACCGGAAGTCGTTGCGGAATCTACGGATATTGAGCCCGTAGCTGAAGAGGTGAAAGAGAGTACAGATACTGCCTCTAAAGTTGAATCAGAACAGCCTAAAACAAACAATGCTGAGGTTTCTAGCCACTAAGCAAGCGATTAAGAATATCTATAAGAGCCTTTCGATAATTCAATAACCCTTTTCATTGAATTATCGAATGAAAGCCCCTATTATAGAACATGTAAGGAGATCAAGAAGTCCTTGGTCTTATAACAATTTCCGAATCACTTTGTAAATTAAGGAGTTTTCAATGTCTTTTGAAACAGACTTTACTTATCGTATCCCTAAAACTGTTGGCGATACTTTAGAAGCATTTGAAGTTGTTGCAGCAAAACCAGGCTTTAACAATCCTGAAGAAAATGGTGTTTCAGCGTTCGAAACGATCACTGAAGAATCATTCCCAGGAAAATGGAAAGTTATCTACTTCTATCCAAAAGATTTTACTTTTGTGTGCCCAACTGAAATCGTTGAGTTTGACAAAATTGCTAAAGAATTTGAAGACCGTGATGCGGTTCTCATGGGTGGATCTACAGACAACGAATTCTGTAAATTAGCATGGAGACGCGCACATCCTGATTTAGACAAATTAGGTCATTACTCTTTTGCTGACCCAGCAGGCGAATTAGTGGATATGCTTGGTGTACGTGATGAAGCTTCTGGCGTTTGTTTACGTGCAACTTTCATCGTAGACCCACACAATGTTATCCAACACGTTTCTGTTAACCCAGATAGCGTTGGTCGTAATGTTCCTGAAGTATTACGTATCCTTGATGCGCTTCAAACTGATGAGCTTTGCCCATGTAACCGTCCTGTAGGCGGCGACACTCTCTAATTCACATTGATGAATTAAGAGCTGTAAATAGGCACACAAAGCCGCTTAAGTAATACTTAGGCGGCTTTTTTACACAGGATTTTCAGATACTAAAACAAATATATATTAAAAGTCTGACACTATAACAAGACATATGTTACAGCCCAAAGCCCCAAAGAGACCTTTTGGTGATCTATTGAGCCATTACACTAGCACAACTATTCTTTATCTGTTTCGCCATTTTTAACGGGCTTTTTAGCGCCCACCTTAGCGCTCGCCTTAGTGTTCTTTGCGCGCGGATGAGCGGCATCAAAAACCTTCGCCAGATGATTGTAGTTTAAATGTGTATACACTTGGGTTGTGGAAATATCAGCATGCCCTAGCAACTCCTGTACAAGGCGAATATCTTGGCTCGATTCCAACATATGTGTTGCCATTGAATGTCGCAGTAAATGGGGGTGTAAATTAATATTGACTCCACTCTTCTCCGCATAAGCCTTTATTCTACGGCTAATCTGCCGATCTGTCAGTCGCTCACCGCGTTTAGATATAAAGAGTGCACCTGGCTGCCGATTTGCTTCTTGAGAAAAATCTTTATCGAATAAATCAGCGCCACTACTTTCAACAGACCAATCTTGCCGTATAGATAACCATTGATTAATCGCTGCAATCGCTTTTTCCCCAATAGGTATGAGACGATCCTTTCCACCTTTACCATCTACAATCAAAACGAGCCCTTCTTCAAAATTAATATGACTCACATTAAGATCTGTTACTTCCGCTAATCGTAAACCACTCGAATAAACAAGCTCCAAGATCGCAAGATCTCGCACCTCAAATTCATTCTCTGGTATTCGGTCTAAAATTGTCCCTAATAATTCCGCCTCAATCACCTTCGGTAATCTTTTTTGCTTCTTAGGGGGAGTGACTAATCGTGCATAGTTAAGGGGTATCTGCTCTTTTTCTAACAGAAACTGAAAAAAGATCCGTATTGATGCCAACTGCGTTTCAATACTTGCACTACTCAGTTTTTGCTGATCTTTCTGTAATCCGCCCTTTGCACGGCTAATGACGAAATCTCGCAGCACTCTATCATCACACTTGTGCCAAGACTGAATTGCATGTTGCTCTAAAAATAGAATGAGCTGTTTTAAAGCAACATGCTTTACGCGTACACTATGCGCACTATAACGCACAGCATAATCATTCAAAAATAAATTCGCCTCTGAATTCAGAGGCGATTGTGTATTAAAATAATTTTGTGTCATTCCACTATTTAAGACCTAAAGTCTTTCTAAGATTTTCCAGTGAGAACATCTCATCAAATTTTGAAGCTTCCATTAAACCACGCTCTAAAATAACGTCGCGAACACTTTTTCCTGTTTTAGCACAAATTCTTCCGACGATATCGCCCTCACCATGGCCGATAATCGGATTTAAGTAAGTGATAATCCCGATCGAATTGAGTATGTAATTTAAACAGTAGGATTCATTTGCCGTAATTCCCTCAATACACTTATCCTGAAGAGAGCGACAGGCATTTGTTAATAATGTCATTGATTCAAATGTAGATTGGGCAACAACAGGCTCCATCGCATTTAATTGTAATTGCCCCGCTTCTGCCGCAGTCAATACTGTCGTGTCATTTCCAAAAACTTTGAAACAAGCATTATTCACAGCTTCAGGAAGTACCGGGTTAATCTTCGCCGGCATAATTGAACTACCCGCCTGTAATTCCGGTAAATTAATCTCCTTGAGCCCCGTACGAGGACCGGAAGATAATAAGCGAAGGTCATTTGCCATTTTTGAGAGCTTAACCGCAAGCCCTTTCAATGCTGAATGGAAATACACAAAATCTGAAAGATCAGATGTCGCCGCAATTAAATTCTCAGAAGGCTTAAACGCAAAACCTGTAATTTCTGACAAGTACTGCGCCGCAAGCTCTGGGTATCCTGCCGGTGTATTAATACCGGTTCCAATAGCTGTGCCGCCGAGATTAATCGGTAATAACGTTTCGCGCGCAATCTTTAAATAATCAATACCTGTCTTAATCTGATAAGCAAAAGCACCAAATTCCATTCCCAATGTCATTGGTACAGCATCTTGTAACTGAGTACGCCCCATCTTTAAAACATCCGCAAATTCTGCTTCTTTTACTTTCAAACCCTGATATAGATAATCTGCCGCTTCAATTAATGCTTCAGAAACTTGATAAAAAGCGACCCGCATCCCTGTAGGATACGCATCATTCGTCGATTGAGATTCATTGACATGATCATTTGGGTTAATAACATCATAACGACCCTTCTCCAATCCTAAAATCTCAAGCGCTAAGTTCGCAACCACTTCATTCATATTCATATTGAGTGAAGTTCCTGCACCACCTTGAAATGCATCTATCGGAAAATGAACATAATAAGCATCATCTTTCAGTAAAATGTCACAAGCTGCAACAATCGCATCTCCGACCTCTGGCTTGATAACACCTAAATCCATATTCGCTTGAACTGCCGCTTTTTTAACTGCCGCTAAACCATAAATAAATTGTGGATTATCTCGATTTTTCTGGGTTGAAATGGTGAAGTTATTGATTGCACGTTGAGTGTGAATGCCATAATAAGCATCGCTTGGCACTAATAATTCCCCTAACAAATCAACTTCTGACCGATAACCCATTTTCTCATCTCCACTTTTATAATTACGAACTAAAATACTTTCCCTGTTTTACGTCTCTTAAACGCTTTTTATCCCGACTCGTGACACTCTCTGGCCTGGGCACTGGCGATAACTTCCGAAGCTCACTTTCATGGGCTCTTTGCGCAATACTCTCTTCAGTCTCTTTATACATTGTCACTGCAACAGATGCGGGACCTCTCTGCTCAATGAGCAAGCACACTTGTACTTCATAGATAACTTGCAACTTTCTAATCGTTACAATATCACCTACGATTATTTTTTTAGCAGGCTTCGCTTCAGTACCATTTACTTTGACACGCCCTTTCTCTATTTCATCTGTCGCTAAGCGACGTGTTTTATAAAATCGAGCTGCCCATAACCACTTATCTAGACGCATAAGTTTTCTTCACGTTATTTCGTTATATTAGATCGAAAAAAAAATTGCAAGTTTTTTACATAAAAAAACCGTATTTTTCAATACGGCTTATTCTAATCAATCGATTGCATTCTCTTATTAACTTTCAATAGCTAAAAAAGCTATTTCGGCTCATCATCCGAAAGGACGATGTTTAATTCAAGAACATCACAATCGCCGTCACGGTCCATTGCAATATTGATTTGTTCAGACTCCACCGGTAAATATCTTCTTACGACCTCTAAAATATCGCGCTGAAGATCCTGCATAAAGTTAGGATTTCCTTCCATATTCTTTACACGCTCATGCGCAACAATAATTTGTAATCGCTCTTTCGCAATTGAAGCCGTATTGGATTTTCGGCGTTTACCAAATAATAACTGGAACATCTCTAACCTCCGAAAATACGCCCAAAAAATCCCTTCTTAGGAACTTCTATAAAACGATGAGGGAGATCTTTTCCAAGGAAACGATCAACGATATCATTAAATGCCTGACCCGCATCTGACTCTTCATTCATAATCACAGGTTCACCTGAGTTTGAACACTGAAGAACAGCCTGAGACTCAGGTACTACCCCTAAGAGAGGGATACCCAAAATATCGAGAATATCTGTTACGGATAGCATATCGCCACTCTCTGCACGTGCAGGGTTATAACGATTGATAACAAGGTGCTGATTGACCTCTTTACCCTCTTCCGCTCTTTTTGTCTTACTTGCTAAGATCCCCAAAATGCGATCTGAGTCTCTGACTGATGATACTTCTGGATTCGTAGTCACAATCGCATCATCAGCGAAATACATCGCAAGCTGTGCTCCTTTTTCAATACCTGCAGGAGAGTCACAAAGGATAAACTCAAAACCCATCTCATCGAGCTCTTTCATGACTTTCTCAACACCCTCTTTTGTGAGCGCATCTTTATCACGGGTTTGAGATGCTGGCAATATGTAGAGATTATCAAGGCGACGATCTTTAATTAAAGTTTGCGATAAAGTCGCTTCATCATTTACGACATTGACAAAATCATATACGACTCTGCGTTCACAGCCCATAATCAGGTCTAAATTACGAAGCCCCACATCAAAGTCGATGACAGCTGTCTTATGACCATTTTTTGCAAGCCCTGCTGCGATGCTCGCACTAGTCGTGGTTTTTCCTACCCCACCCTTCCCGGATGTTATCACTACGATTCTTGCCACTCGTGCCCCCATGTTCATCTAAATTTTCAACTTATTGAAAAAGCTAAATTATTTTTACTAGTTTACTGACTCGAATATCTACTTACCAATCTCTCCATCAATTGATAAACATTAATACGAAATTGATTCCCATATACTCGTCAGTTCAAATATTTGTATGATGCTTTATACCCAATATCGCCAGCTATTTTTATTTCAATAATAACGCGATTAAGAATAGAGCACATTCAATTGCTGTTAATTATATTAATATATAATTATTTACCTTAAGCTATAATACACTACAATATCGCATGATTTCTCATGACATGCTACTGTAATTATTTAATGAAGGGTTCAATCTTTAATTCATCTGCTTCAAGATAGATTTGTACCATCTTGCCATGCAGCTCTTTAGGAATATCTTCCTGCATTCGATAAAAGCCGGCAATTGATACTAATTCCGCTTCTAGCGATTGACAAAAAATTCTCACAGAGCGATTACCATGAATTCCAGCAAGTGCCCGACCACGAAGCGCGCCATAGATATGGATATTCCCCTCAACGAGGAGCTCTGCGCCTTCATTGACCGAGTTCACAACAACGAGATCCCCACTAGAAACTGTCAATTGCTGGCCTGATCTAACTTGCTGTACATGCATAGTAGAAGGAATTGCTTCTTTAACAATGATCTCTTCTCGAATGATTGTTTCAGAGCCTTTCGGCGCAACTTCAATCACCGCTGCATCATTACTCTTTTCTTCTTTCGCGATACGCGGTTTTGCATTGTGCTCTAAGATCGCCCAACCTGCCGCTTCCGCTTTTGCTTTAAGATCATCATTGACATTACGTATCCCAACGGGTGCTAGCTCTTTTGCTACAAGTAAGTTTTTCAACCAACTTAGATCAAGATTATTACCGAGAGGAATCGCAGATAAATCAACGATCATTGGAATACCTTTAAATAGCTGAGAAGAGCTCTCCATCTGAGTAGAGAGCTCTTCTTCTAATGCCTTGAGGTCTATTCCTTTAAGATAGAGAACCATCATTGCAGATAGTTCTCCCTTAATTTGAAAGGTTTTATTTTGAGACATAGATACTTCTAAATCGCCTAATGATAATTAGTGATCATGACCATGTTCGTGAACATGTCCATGAGAAAGTTCTTGCTCAGTTGCATCACGGAGCGACTCAACTTCTACTTCAAAGTTTAAGTTTTGACCTGCCAATGGATGGTTTGCGTCCAATTTAATTGTATCGCCCACAACTTCAAGCACTCGGAATGCTTGCATTTGTCCATCAGGCGTAGTGCCTGTTACTTGCCAGCCCACTTGTACTTCTTCATCTTCAGGAAATGCAGAACGTGGAACTTCAATTACAAAATCTTCATTAGATTCGCCGTAACCTTCAGCAGGTGATACGCTGAAAGACAACTTTTGACCAGCGGTTGCACCTTCAAGTGCAGCTTCAAAACCCGGGATCATCATGCCGTGACCTTGAATAAAATCTAATGCTTCTTGACCTACGTTTGAGTCAAGCACATTACCTTGATCATCCGTTAAGGTGTAAAATACGCTCACTACTTTATCTTTTGCAACTGTCATTGAATGTTCCCTTTATCAATTTTACGAGTATAATTATCGTTAATACTATACAGTAAAGTACGTACTAGATAAATGATTAAATCCTGATATTTTAAGCGTACAATTAAACTCCAACACTCTTTTATAAATCGAATACTTATTATGAATGCTCAACAACAAAAACAAGCTGTGGCAAAAGCTGCACTCCAATATATCCCGGAAGATAAAATATTAGGTCTAGGGACCGGCTCTACTGTCGATTGCTTAATTGCGCTCCTGCCCACACTGCCCTTTAAAATCAAAGGAGTAGCGTCTAGTTCTGAACGCACATCTAAACAAGTGGAAGCGCTTGGAATACCGATTGTTGATTTAGCGGACATCACAACGATTGATACATATATAGATGGAGCTGACGAAATAAACCACAACCTTGCTATGATAAAAGGCGGCGGTGGTGCGCTAACGCGCGAAAAAATTGTTGCCGCTCATGCAGATCGCTTTGTTTGCATTGCTGATGAATCAAAACTTGTTGAAGTATTAGGTGAGTTCCCGCTCCCGATAGAAGTGATTCCTATGTCTGCGCACTTTGTGATTCGTAAAATGGAACAAATGGGGGCAAAAGCCCATATCCGTGAAGGTTTTATTACCGACAATCAGAATCTCATTGTCGATGTTGAAGGGTTGAAAATTACCAGTCCGATTCAACTTGAAGCCTCCATCAATCAAATTACCGGCGTTGTTACCAATGGGCTTTTTGCTGTTCGCGGCGCTGACATTCTTTTGATGGCAGATAAAGAACTCAATATCCGCACGCTGACAAAAAAATAAGATTTTTTATCATTCTATCAAGGTGGTAAGATTATCTACCACCTTAGCATTTAGCTTCCGATACCAGATATTACCCCATTATCCCCTATCAAAGGACTTCTAATGATTGCCGAAATATTCAAGCGCACATTACAGCTCTTCGTTTTAGGTCTTCTCGTATATTTTGCTTGGGTTATTTATCGCGATAGCAGAGAATCCCCTATTGTTGAATCAGAAGAACCGCAACTCGAGATGAATCACTATGAGATATTTCGTTACAATAGAGACGGTTTATTAGAGTATATCCTAACGGGCGATACCTTACTGCAATATGATAATGGCCAAGATGGGCACCTCACAAATCCATTTCTCACACATTTCCATCCTGATTTAATTACAAAAGAGGGCATCACAGACCAATCGATTGATTGGACAAGCATTAGTGATTCCGCAACCTTCACGCAAGATAAAACGCTTTTAACCCTCATTGACAATGTTGTCATCAACAAACCACATCTCCAAAACCCACAAAATGATATCATTGTCACGACCGAGCTCCTCTATATTCACAATGAGGGCGAGCGAGTTTCTACCGATCGCTTCGTTGAGATAAAAACACCGAGCAGAAAACTCAATGGATATGGCCTTGAAGGCTTTCCTCATAAAGAGCAATTCAGTATTTTAAAAGACGTAAAGTCGACCTTTTTGACCAACCAGGACACTGTAGATGAATAAATTATGCCCCCTTCTGCCTAAGGCAATTTTTCTCAGCATGCTCTCATTATTAATCGCTGTTAATAATGCATTTGCACTACAAGAGGACCGCCAACTCCCGCTTGATATCGTCTCAGATTGGTCTGAGTTCTATAATAATGAACAAGGCGCACCGTCAGGAATCTACCGAGGTAATGTTGTGCTCACTCAAGGAAACTTGACAATCCATGCCGATGAAGCGACGTTCAAGCTGATTGATGGGGAACTTGATAATATCATTGCAACGGGCAATCCTGTAAAAATTAAAGATCTTCCCCAACTTAATGAACCATGGATTTTTGGGGAGGGTTTAATCCTGAGTTATTTCCCCAAAAAAGAGCTGCTTGTCTTGGAAAAAAACGCTAAAGTTGAGCAAAAACAAGATGTTGTTAATGCCAATAAAATCACCTACGATCTTAATACCCGCACGATCAATGCTGAACGCAGCCCGGATGAACGCGTGCACTTTACAATTCAAATGGACAGTAACAACAAATAGATAATTACCATCTAACCTTTGTTTATTTATATTACTTTGATATTACTTTACGCAAGGAATCTATCATGCTCCTCACCGCTCAAAACCTTATTAAACGTTTCAAAAATAGAACGGTCGTAAATGGTGCATCATTTCATATCGAACAAGGGGAAGTTGTGGGACTATTAGGTCCTAATGGTGCCGGAAAAACAACGAGTTTTTACATGACCGTTGGGCTCGTTACCCCCGATGAGGGAGAAGTATTTCTTAATAACCAAGATATTACTAAAAGCCCTATGCATATTCGGGCCCAATTAGGAATCGGCTATCTTCCGCAAGAGGCTTCTATCTTCCGAAAAATGACAAGCCGCGATAATATTTTAGCAATTTGCCAAACAAGAGCCGACCTCACAAAAGCGGAACAGTCAGATTTAACGGATAGCCTGTTAGAAGACTTTAAAATCACCCATATTGCCGACTCATTAGGCATATCACTCTCGGGTGGAGAGAGAAGACGGGTAGAAATTGCCAGAAGTCTTGCGCTCAATCCGAAATTCCTTTTACTGGATGAGCCTTTTGCCGGTGTTGACCCCCTTTCAGTTTCAGATATTCAATCCATTATTATCCAACTCTCTGAGCGCAATATTGGGATATTAATCACTGACCATAATATACGTGAGACCCTATCGATCTGTGAACGTTCTTATATTTTAAGTGCCGGTACCGTAATTGCTGAGGGCGATACAGAAACGCTACTGAATAATGAAGATGTTCGTCGCGTCTATTTAGGCCAAAACTTTTCACTATAACTTCATGACAAACTTAGAATTGTTATCTTAACTCCGGCATTATAAAGACACCTACTGGCATCCAAACCATAATATTTACTAAGATACGATTCTAGGCTCCCTAAGCTATGTAGCGATATCCATATAAAGGTAACTCTATGACACCGACCTTCTTTTTTTATGACCTCGAAACTTTCGGACTCAACCCGAAAGAAGATCGGATTGCACAATTTGCCGGTATTCGCACCGATACAAACTTTAATATTATCGGCGAGCCCATCAATCTCTACTGCAAACCGCCAGCTGACTATATTCCGGACCCCAATGCGATCTTAATTACGGGAATAACTCCGGCCGAAGCACTAGAGAAAGGCGTTCCTGAACCTGCTTTTGCAGCACGTATTCATCAGGAGTTCTCTCAGCCGGATACCTGTATCGTCGGTTATAATAATATTCGCTTTGATGATGAGATGATTCGCTATCTATTTTATCGCAACTTCATCGATCCTTATGCTTACAGCTGGCAAAACAACAACTCTCGCTGGGATCTTCTAGATGTCGTCAGAGCAACACATGCTTTTAGGCCACAAGGGATCAATTGGCCGACAGATAGCGACGGCATAATAAGCTTAAAGCTCGAAAATCTGTCAAAAGCGAATCACCTACTGCATGAAAAAGCGCATGATGCACTCAGTGACGTATATGCCACAATTGGTATGGCAAAGCTCATGAAAGAGAAACAGCCGCGCCTTTTTGACTATTACTATAACCATCGCCGTGCGCGCGATTTGAATAACCTCATCGATCTTCAAAAGCTCACGCCACTTTTGCATGTTTCCGGCATGTTTGGCATGGCACGTCATAATCTGTCAATGGTGATGCCCCTGATCTTCAATCCTCATAATAAAAATGAATTAATTACAATTGATCTCATGGGGGATATTTCCGCTATTTTAACACTGCCTGCATCGACGCTTCGCGAAAAAATGTTTACCGCAACCGCTGACCTTCCAGAGGGAGAAGCGCGCATTCCCATTAAAGGCATCCATCTTAATAAATGTCCTATTTTAGCGACAATAGCACTCTTAAAAACTATCCCCCATCATTTTGTGGATACTGAGCACTGTATTCAAAATTACAATCGGCTATTACAAGCAAAAGATCTTGTTCAATCAAAGTTGTTTGAGATCTATCAGACACCGCCAACTTATGAATCAGACCCCCATAGCGCGCCCGTTGAATCACTACTATATCAAGGCTTTTTTGACAGAAAAGATCGCCAGCAGATGGATCAAATTCCCCATATGGATGGTGAAGCACTCAAGTCTTATGATTTTTACTTTGAAGACCCTCGCGCGCTTCCCTTACTATTTATCTACCGTGCACGCCATTTCTTCGAAACCTTATTTGATGATGAGAAAGAAGATTGGCATCGTTACTCGCTCATGAAGCGCGAATATTTTAAAAATAAATATCAATCGATCTTCTTTCAACTCCTTCAAGAATCAAAAGATGCCAATGATGCTGTCAAAACAGCCCTCCTAGAATCTATCAAAAGTTACTATCAGTGAATAAAACATCTATTACAATCGCCTCCTGTAATTTGCAAAATTTTTATGAAAACTCCTCACCGCATAAAATAATGCACTTCATATTAGCGATCACTGACCCACTGAACTTACCGGACATCATTGCACTTCAAGAGATCGGCAGTCAATATACAGATGAAGATGGCTATGCTTACTCACAAATATCTCACACACTTATCACAGAAATTTTCCGAGTGACCGGCACTCAATATCATTATATCGATATCCCGCCGAAAAGTGATTCCACTGGCGGTGCTGCCAATTTAAATATTCGCCCTGCCTTTTTGCTCAAACACGATATCAAGCTGATTTCAAAAAGTGAAATTGGTGAGTCATCTGATGCATTTATCGGGAATGTGGATCTTTTTTATCAGGCCTCTCGCAAACCTTTGGTGATCACCATTGAGAAAGATAATCAGGAATTGATGCTCATTAACTGCCATTTAAAATCAGCCAATGCACGCACCAACAAAGAGAAAAAACTCGCAAAAAAACAACGAAACCAACAAGCCGCATTTATTCAAGCCTTCTGCCAGCAACAAACGCATAAAATGATTATTTTAGGGGACTTTAATGATATGCCCAATAGCGATACCGTTAAAATATTAGCGCACGATCATTTTATTTCCATGTGGGAAAAGCATGATGGTCGCCTCTATACAACGAGGCATAAGACATGTCCTATTGTGCTCGATTATATCTTAGTGGATCACCGCTTAAAATTTCAAAATCCCCAGGCCCACCACATTAATACTATGCTTAACTATCCTTTTAGATACTCAGATCATGATCCTATTTCAGTAGAGATTATCCTATAATTTTTTTGAAAAATGCAAAGGGGCTGATTAATTGTTATTTCGTACACTTTTTCCACGTGAATGCGCTATTTGTCATGCCCGAATACAAGTAGAAGAAGATGATAATCTCTGTTCTCAGTGCAATGCGGAACTCTCGCTGCCTATTCAAAAATGTATCTTTTGCGATACACCTGGTAGTTTTTTGTGTCATTTATGCAAAAAAGAAGACCCAAAACTTCAAAATATCCATATCTGCTTCCATTATGAATCGACGATTCAATCGCTCATACAACAATATAAGTTTTCCTTACGTCCTTATTTAGCACAGACTATCTCACAATTGATGTGGCAATATAGTACTGATTTTTTCTCAAAAATCCCCCGATATACAACGATCATTCCCATGCCAAGTGATCGCTTAAGAGTTGCAAAACGTGGATACAATCCCGTGAGTATTATCGCAAAACAACTCGCGCATAAAAGCAGATTCCACTTCAGTGATCACTACTTACATAAAAAAGCCTTCTCTATCCCACAAACTGATCTTTCTAGAGATGAGCGCCTCTCTAATCACCAAAATAGTTTTTTCTTACAGCCAAAGCAACTTTTAGACCCCCAAAAAAAATCACTTCTTTTCATTGATGATGTCATAACGACGGGTCGCTCTTTTCAAAAAGCCTTGCAAAAACTGGATAGTGATCAAACAAATCAAATGTTTGGTCTATTTATAGCGCAATCTTAATTTGAAATTTTTACCACATTATGTAACACTGTGGTTGATGCGTTTCTGTTATGTACGAGCGTTTTTATCACCATACACCTCTTGATCCTAATTTTTATACTTTGGATGCTGGTATTAGACATTGGTGTGCAAGCTGATTAAGTTCAGAAGCCTAAAGAGGTCTACAAGGTGTCCACTTGAACGTACGCGTTCAAGAGTCTTGGTGATTTGCAACCGACTACTACGGGGCGCATCCTTTTTTTGCCTTTAAAAAGGCACCTTATTGAATATTTACCCATTCATTATTTATTACGAAAGGGATAAATACAAAAAGCACTCTAAAAAGAGTGCTTTTTTTAATGATCTAGAAAAAGTCAGTAATTAGTCTACTTTAACTTCTCTTACAGCTTCGATTTTTACGTCAACGCGGCGGTTCTTAGCACGGCCTTCTGCAGTTGCGTTATCAAATGTGTAGCTAATACCTTCGCCCGTTGCAGTGATTACTGCAGGGTTAACGCCTTTCTCTACTAAGTAGTTACGTACTGCGTCTGCACGACGTACTGAAAGACCTTGGTTGTATTGCGCGCTACCTACTGAGTCAGTATGACCAACAAGTGAGATTGATCTAACATCATTCGCATGTTTAACAAGCTCTGCTGCTACTTTATCAAGTAACTCACGACCTTGTGGACGAAGCTCTGCTTTATCAAATGCAAAGAACGTATCTGCTGAGAAAGTTAAATCTTGAACAACGATACCACATCCTGGAACGCCATCTTTAACTAACACACACTCATTTTGACGATCTCTTACGAAATCACCTTGTCTATCAACTAACGATTCTGTTGCTGCTACAGCTGTAGAAGTCGCGAATAGACCTGCTAATGCAGCAATAATTAATTGCTTTTTCATATAAGTCTCCACTTAATTACTAATTAAAATAAATGTATTACAGACAGTTGTAACAAGTTACCTTCAAATAATACAAACTAACGGATCAATCATATCTCATTTTTATTAGAATTGATACATATTTGCATCAAATTTCCAACTTTGTGGGATTTTTAATACAATTCTTGCTAACCCAAGAAATTATCACACCCCAATTATACTTCTTCTTTATCGACTTTATAAAGTTTTGCATAATACCCATCTTGCGCTAATAACACCTGATGCGTCCCAATTTCCACTATTTCACCTTGATTAAATACAACGATTTTATCTGCATGCTCGATGGTAGAGAGCCTGTGCGCGATAATAATAGTGGTTTTATTTTGACTTACTGTTTTTAATGCTTTTTGAATGGCATATTCACTCTCATTATCCAAACTACTTGTCGCTTCGTCGAAGATTAATATAGGTGCATCTTTTAAAATAGCGCGGGCAATCGCTATTCTCTGTCTTTGCCCACCGGATAGTTTCGCACCATTTTCGCCGACCAAAGTATCATACTGCTCAGGAAGCTTATCGATAAATCCATCTGCGTTCGCAAATTTTGCAGCGCGTATAATCTCTTCTCGCGAATATTCCTTGTCACCAAAACCAATATTATTGGCAATCGTATCTGCAAATAAGATTACATGCTGCCCAACATAACCGATCGATGCACGATAATCATCGAGGATAATATTATTAATATTATGGTCGTCTAAGTTTATCTCCCCTGACGTGGGAATATAAAATCGTGATAATAAGTTTGCAAAAGTACTCTTGCCACTGCCAGAAGCACCCACAAGCGCCACCGTTTCATTGGGTGATATTTTTAGTGAAATGCCTTTTAAAGCATCTTCATTACTTCCCTCATAGCGAAAGTGAACATCTTTAAACTCAATACCACCCGCTACAGATGGAAGGGGCATTTTCCCCTGATCTTTTTCACTCTGGGCATCTAAGATACTAAATACACCTTCAGCACCAGCAGCGCCTCTTTGTAATGCCTCATTCATACCCACTAATCGTTTAATCGGCGTTAACATGCCAACCATTGCCGCAAGGAGAGATAAGAAGCTCCCAATCGTCACCTTATCTGCTGAGGCCTGGCTCGACGCGTACCAAATGACCACCGCGATGAATATGACTAAAAATATCTGGGAGATCGGGCTTGCCAATTGACTCGCAACCAAACTTTTCATGCTTAAGTGTCTTAAATGCTTATTAACAGTACTAAAACGACCATTCATTTGATTATATGCATCAAACAGCTTAATCTCCTTTTGCCCCCGAATACCCTCTTCTAAAACATGATTAAACTCGCCCATCTGACTCTGCATCAGTCGTGCAATCCCCCGAAGACGACGTGATACATAACGCAGTACAATAAACAGAAGCGGCGCCATTAAAAAGACTAAAAGCGTGACCTGCCAACTGTTCACAAACATGACGACAACAAGCCCCAAAATCATGGCACTATCTTTAATAATAGAGACCAATGTAGAGGAGCTCACAGCCATCAGTTGCGCAACGTCAAACGTGAGCTTTGAAATAAAGTACCCCGTTGAATGCTTATCAAATTCTGTCTGCGGGAAATGCAAGAACTTATCATACATCTGCAGTCTTAAAGTAATAATGACTTTTTGAGAGATCCACTGCATCCCAAAGCTGCCAGCAAAACTTAAAATGCTCGTGATAACAAAAGCGCCCACAACTAACCAAGGCATTATTTGTATAAACACCGTATTGCGATCTACAAAGCCTTCATCTAAAATCGGCTTTAATAACCAAAAAAGACCCGCTTCCGCAAACCCACCAAGAATAACACAAGAGAGTGATGCCACCACAATCAGCGGATACTTAAAAGAGTATGATAAAATTCGTTTATATAAATGTAAGCTTTTTTGTTTGGCCACAAAGCCCCCTTTTAGAAGTCAAAAAGCACTTATGCAACTTGCATAAGTGCTATGTCTTATATTTTATTCTACCATTTGAAATTAATAAACAATCTCTACACGGCGATTTTGTGCCCAGGCTGAATCATCATATCCAGACACAGCAGGCATTTCTTTACCATAACTTCGGACTTTAATCTGATTTGCATTTGCACCCGATTGGAGCAATAAATCACGGACGCTATTACCACGTCGCTCGCCTAAACCCATATTGTATTCATGTGAACCACGATCATCCGTATGACCTTCCAACCAAACGCCACGACTTGGATTACGCTGCAATTCAGCGCCATGCGCTTTGACGACATCATATGACTCGCTACGAAGACGGTCTGAATCAAAGTCAAAGTATATAATGCGGTCAGCAGTCCCGCGTTTACCATATTCAGCATCGTAATAAGTCGAAGCTTGCCCTTCGCCGTAGCCCGAACTAAACCCAGGCCCACCCGTTCCGCCTACGCCACCTGCACCACCCGTAGAGCTACAAGCAGCCACTACGAAACCAAACATTGCGATCGTTGCGCTTCTCATCATTAATTTACGCATTTTGAATCCCTTTAAAAAATCATGAATAATTTATTATCTAAATTGTTTATCGAACATTTGGAGACCAGCTTGGCTTACGGACATCGGATCCGATTCCATAGAATCGCTGTTCGACATTACCATCAGTTGAGATGATCTTAAGTCCACCACGCCCATCTGAATAGAGGATCATATGGCTATTACCTGAGAAGCTAGGTGCTTCATCCTTACCACCATTCGTTAAGCGCTTAACATTCCCTGTCGAGAGATCCATCAACGCTATACCGAATCCTTGCCCAGCATCTCTTTGCATCATCGCAAGTTGTTTTCCATCAGTAGAAATCGTCGCATTCGCACTATAATTTCCACCCGTTGAAACGCGTACTGCCGTTCCACCATTTTCAGGCATTCTATAAATCTGTGGCGAGCCTCCACGATCTGATGTGAAGTAGATCATACCATCACGCCCCCATGCCGGTTCAGTATCAATACTTGGGCTATTGGTCAAACGTGTGAGATTGCTTCCATCAATATTTGCGGTATAGATCTCTGGGTTTCCATCTCTTGAAAGCGTGAAAGCTAACCGTGTTCCATCTGGCGACCATGTTGGCGCAGAGTTAATACCTGGCTCACTGATCACCATATGTCGATTCCCACTATAGAGATCTTGAACAATAATCTGATTACGTTTTTTCTCAAAGGATGCATAAGCAATCTTACGACCATCAGGAGACCATGTCGGTGATAAGATCGGCTCACCCGACTCTAGAATCACCTGAGGATAGGCACCATCTGCATCGGCCACAACAAGCGAAAAGTTACGATTATTACGAGAAACATACGCAACTTTTGAGCTAAATGATCCCGGCACACCAATAATCGATTCGTAAATAAAATCTGCTACCTTGTGCGCAACGGCTCGCTGACCTTTCTCATCTGCTAAATATTGAAAATCTCGAATCGCACGCACACTTTTCGTGAAAGTATCGCCTACTTCCACCTGCAATAAATTACCCTTCGGCGTCATGATTACAATAAAGTTAGTCCCCGCAGCGCGCCAAATCCCGCTATCTGCTTGCGATACTGTCGTTAATTGCTCCGGTATTGCTAATCCCGTTTTCGGCAAAAAACGACCGGATCGCTGTAGATCGTTGACAATTACTTCTAAAAACTTTTGATTATTCGTTGCATGATCCACAATCGCAATCGGATAGGCATCACTCGACGCTTTGACAATCTCAAGTTTGACCTGAGCCTGTACAGGTACAATTGCCACTAACGAGAAAACCATTAGCAATAGCAGTTGCTTCATTTGTTTAATAATGTTTTTACTCATTGTAAACCTCAAGTTAGTTGTAATTAATATGAATAATATTACTCTTTCAATGCCCATATTCCCGGCAAGTTACGCCAGTACTCATGGTAATCCATTCCACAACCAAAGATGTAACGATCAGGGCAATTTACACCAATATAGTTTACTTTGAAATCTTTTGGCTTACGATCATGGTCTTTATTTAACAAGGCAGCCGTATAAACCACCTGTGCGCCCATTTCATTCAGAACACGTACAATCTCTTTTAATGTTGTTCCTTCATCAAAAATATCTTCCACGAGAAGGACTACACGATCTTTAACATCCACAGATGGTTTTGCAATCCAATTCAGCGTCGTTCCTTCTAACTTACCGTTATATCTAGAAGCATGTAAATAGCCAATTTGAAAAGGGAAGTTTAAACGCGTTAAAAGCTGCCCAGCGGGGATCAAAGCACCATTCATTACGACGAGTACAAGCGGATCTGAAAGCTCTAGATCATAAGTAATTGCTCTCCCCATTGCATCATAAGCATTCTGAATTTCTGAAGCTGAGATAATTTCTTCTGACTGAGCAATGATATCCTGTGCTTCTTCAAACGTAATTGACATACTATTCCTTGAGTAATTTTAAAAATCAATTTCGTAATTATACCAAACTTCCCGCGACTTAAACCTTAAATTGCGCCAAAAGCTCTGTTACTTTCACTTTTTCATCTGCCTCTTCAAGTTCCTTGAGATGTGAGATCATAGGATGAAGGAGTCTATTTGTAAGCTGGGTAGCCATTTTCTCAATCAATTCAGGGTTTAACTCTCCCTCTAACTGATTAAAAAGTCGATGCAGTGATTGTGCTTGCTCAACGCGTGCATAATCAATCATTGCTTGAACGGAGCAGCCTATACTCGATAACTTATACCATTCATCCCAACGATTGAGTCCTTGATCAATATATCTCTCCGCTAAAATCGCCGCTTCTTCTCGTGCTTTTTGATTATCTTCTACAATTGCGTTCAAATTATCAACGGTATATAAATACACATTGGAAAGCTTCTCTATTTCGGAAGAGATGTCTCTCGGAACAGCGAGATCAATCATTAACATTGGCCTGTTTTTACGAAGTTTGAGTGCTTTTTTCGCCATCTCTTTCGTAATCAGTGCTTCTTGTGCAGCGGTTGAAGCAACAACGATATCCGCAATAGGTAAAAGGTCATCAAGTGCCTCGAGACCATGCGCATTAGCAGTAATACCCAGTTCCTGAATCATCATTTCAGCGCGCTCCACTCGTCGATTTGCGATTGTGATATTGCGCACCCCAGCTTCAATAAGATGCCGCGCTACGAGCTCTATCGTTTCACCAGCACCCACCAATAAAACATGGTGATTTTCAAGCCCATCAAAAATATTACGCGCCAACTGAACCGCCGAAAACGCCACTGATACAGCAAAAGCACCAATATTAGTCTCTGTACGGATCTCTTTTGCGACATTAAAACTCATCTGCAATACTCGCTGCAGGTATTTTTTCGCCGTACCATGACCCGCAGCTGTTGCTAATGCATCCTTCAATTGCCCCATAATTTGCGGCTCACCGAGAATCAGTGATTCCAATCCTGCGGCCACTCTAAAGATATATTCCGCAGCTGAACTACCCTGCATTTGGTAGAGATGTTTTTTAGCCGTATCCGCATCTAATTCAGAGTATTTTGCCCAAATGGTACAAAACTCGTCAACAGGAATAGAGAGTTCATAAAAATAGAACTCTGTACGATTGCAGGTAGAAAGGACCACGACCTCTGAAGCAAGACGGCTACTTTTTGCCATTGCTAAAAAAGCCTTAATATTATCAGGCACAAGCGTAGCACGTTCACGTATCTCTACTGAGGCTGTCTTATGTCCTATCCCTAAAACTAATAAACTCATGCGTTATTTATAATCCAAATGTGAATACATCTAATACAAACCGGATAAATCATATCAAAATTCAGGAAATTAAGCATTGAGTTAATCCCCAAATCACTTCCCTTACTAACCCTTATCAAAAAAGAAGCCTTTGCCTTCGCAAATAGCTTCCCCTTCAAATGCTAGAATAATTTTTAATAGTAGTAATAGGGAAAATAGGGATTATATCCCATACCAAATCCCGAACGATAATAACCAAAACCGATCGCTGGGCTGTTGAAAAAGGGTTCGTCATAATAGACTTCTCGTCGCGGATCACGCCAAAACTGATAATCTGTTGCATCCATCGTGAGTACACGGATTTTTTCACCACCGACATTAATGTTCTCCGCGGTTTTAATCACGCCAACCGCCGTCATGTAATCTCCCGGCGCATAACCATTAATCCGAGCGACGCCATAAATATCGACCACTAGACGATTTCTATCCATTGCCCCATTACGAATCAATGGATATCCATCATTATCGAGTTCATAACGAACGAGCTCTACCCGCACAGAATCCCCCTGACTATTGATTGTCGCGATCATCCCTCCGAGCATTGCTTCTTTACCAATGACTTCTTGATTATTAAAAGCATCAATCTGATAATCACCATAAGCATCTGGATTATTGGAAGAAATATTTCCTCCGCCCAAAGAAGCGCAACCAGTGACTAAAGCAACCAACAGCAATAAGCCGCTAGCTTTCAACATTCGTTTAATCATCTTTTACTCCTTATTCATTACGTCTATCAGTGATCAATTATAAGGCATTACCATGAATGCTGAAATAGACCCTAGAAAAAACATTTACAGCTGATGCAGCAACCTCTTTGAATCAGCTTTTTCAATGATTCGGTATGATCTTTAAAAAATATTTAATCGATCCCATTTGGCATCTACTTCAGCAACCACGCCAGGATCTTTCACGATAGGAATACCCCACTCTCGATCGGTTTCGCCTTCCCATTTGTTCGTCGCATCCATGCCCATTTTAGAACCCAGACCTGACACAGGGGAAGCAAAGTCTAAATAATCAATCGGCGTATTTTCTACCATCACCGTGTCTCTTGCGGGATCCATTCGCGTTGTAATTGCCCAAATCACGTCATTCCAATCACGGCAATTGATATCCTCATCGACAATAACGATAAACTTTGTATACATAAACTGACGAAGATAAGACCAGATTCCCAGCATTACCCGTTTAGCATGCCCCGCATATTGTTTTTTAATCGATACAACCGCCATGCGATATGAGCAACCTTCGGGCGGAAGATAAAAATCAACGATTTCAGGGAACTGCTTACGGAGAATGGGAACAAATACTTCATTCAGCGCTACGCCAAGAACCGCCGGCTCATCCGGTGGCCTTCCGGTATAAGTCGAATGATAAATGGGGTTTTCGCGCGTCGTAATCCGTTCCACAGTAAAAACAGGGAAACTATCGATTTCATTATAATAGCCTGTATGATCGCCATAAGGTCCTTCCGGCGCCATATCATCTGGATAGATATACCCTTCTAAAATAATCTCTGCGGTTGCTGGTACTGACAGTTCAGGGTGCATTGATGATTTTGCAACTTGCGTACGTTTGCCGCGGAGCAATCCTGCAAAAGCATATTCTGATAATGCATCCGGAACAGGCGTAACTGCGCCAAGAATTGTCGCGGGATCTGCGCCAAGCGCAACAACCACCGGAAAAGGCTTACCGGGATTCGCTAATCTAAAATCACGATAATCAAGTGCTCCGCCTCGATGCGCCAGCCAACGCATGATCAATCTATTTTTACCGATCACTTGTTGACGATAAATTCCTAAATTCTGACGTTTTTTTGTAGGGCCTTTTGTAATCGTTAACCCCCAAGTCACAAGCGGCGCGGCATCTCCTGGCCAGCAGTGTTGAATCGGTATCTGCATTAAATCTACATCTTCTTTTTCAATAATAACTTCTTGGCATAACGGCTTCTTCACACGTTTAGGGCGCATAGATAACACCTGTTTAAACTTCGGCAGTTTTTCTAAGGCATCTTTAAAATTCTCCGGCGGCTCAGGCTCACGGAGAAAAGCAAGAAATTCACCGATATCTCTCAGCTTATCGACTGACTCCTGCCCCATCCCGAAAGCAACACGTGATGTCGTTCCAAAAAGATTCGTCAATACTGGAATATTTGATCCTTTGGGATTTTCAAACAATAGCGCGGGCCCTTCTTTACGAAGCGTACGATCACTAATTTCCGTCATCTCTAAATAGGGATCAATCTCTTCCTTAATCCGTTTAAGTTCACCACGCTCTTCTAAGAAAGCAATAAATTCCCGTAGATCCTGAAACTGCATGCTATGTACCCTTCAAATTAACCATATTAAATGGCTTTTATTTTAACACAGAAGGATTTTTTGAGCGGATCTTCCCCGCATAGAACAATCGCTTTATCCATTTTACTCAGAAAACTCAGCATCCGTAATTCGGTGGTAACGATGATAAAACATATAAGCAACGGGAATCGCAAGCAGAACTGTTGCGATCGGCATCGTGAGCCAAACCCCATCGAGCCCCCAATATTTCGGCAAGATGTAGAGAAAGGGGACTTGTAACAGTAAATTACCAATTGAAATCACAAGCGCCTTCTGACCCTCACCAATAGCCTGAAAGAACATCGTCGCTGTCACAAATAACCCATCTAAGAAAAGTACGGCAAGATGGAGGCGAAGCGCATATGCCGTCACACTTTTAAGTTCTGGATCATCCGTAAACCAACTCGTGAAAAACTCCGGGAAAATCAGTATTAATGCCGTAATAATAATCCCCAAACCTAATCCCACATAGACCATTAACCGCGTCACATAACGGGTGGAATAAGCACGCTCTTCCCCATAAAAACGGCTAATTAAAGGTTGGGCGCCATTGGCGACCCCCTCGACGGCAAAATAGTAAATTGTTAGCAAATAACCGGCAATTGTATAAGCCGATACAGCAACCGTACCGCCATAATGCGCAAGTGCCTTATGATGCAGCGTCATAATAAAACCAATATAAATAAAGGTAAAAAATGCCGAGCTGCCGGTTAACAATATCGCCCCTAATAATTTAAAGTCAGGCCTGAAATCGCCTAACGTAAAATTAACCTCACTTTTTCGAAGAACGTAATAGCCACCCAGCACCATCGCAACAATTTCACCACCAATACTAGCAAGTGCCGCGCCTAAAATGCCTATCTTAAAATATGAGATCAGCAAAAATGATAGGAGAATATTCACAACAACACCCCCGGCGATATAACAAGTTGCACGAATGGGCGTTCCGACATTTCGAACAATAAATGGCATCGCCAAACTTCCGATTACAAAAGGTGAGGCCATCGAAAAAGCCCGTATAAAAGTTTCAGCCATGTGTGCAGCATCACCTTCAACGCCTAAGATCGCAACTAGCCATGGCGCCAATACATAGAGCGTAATGCCTATAATAATTCCCGGAATAAACTGTAAAAATAGGGCTTGTCCGAGAATCTTACGCGCACGACCCTCATCCTCCTCCCCTTTCGCAATTGAATAAAGACTGCCAACACCAACCCCCACTAAAAAGCCAAATCCGAGTAAGAGCGTAATATAAGACCATCCAATGTTCACCGCGGCAAGCCCGGCAACACCTATAAAATGCCCCACGAAGAAACCATCCACTATTTGATAGGTTCCGCTAATAAACATAGCTAGAACAGTTGGAATAACATAGCTGGCAAACAGCTTAATAACCACGGCGTTATAACGGCGCACAAAAACCTCTAGGTAACTGATAATCTCTGTAGTTTACTCTGATTCTTATCTCAAAAGGAATAGATACTTAAAATTTATGTGTGAAAGCCCTTTCCCCGCAAAGAGATCTTCAACCATTCGCCTTCGATGGAAATATATGTCATCTAGGATCGACTATTCACCCCTCACCTTTTACTGTCAAACTCACTGGCATTATAAAATATTTCAACAGTCATGCACACCGCTTTTATGCTATGGTAAGGGCTGAATATCGCCCCATTATTTACAGCTAATAGGTTAATAAAAGATGCTTAATTTTGATAAAGTTTGGACTCTCTACGATACACATTACAATCATGACCGTCTCTTTCCCGAAAGCATGGCGCCTATTAAGGCTTGTCAAAAAGTAGACTCTCTACTTTCGATCAGCAATGAGTACGACATCTTGCTCCTCGATGGCTTCGGTGTACTGAATGTTGGGGGAACCGCTGTTCCTCACATGCCGGAAATCATTGAAAATCTGCAAAATTTAGGGAAAGAGACATTTGTCCTCACCAATGGGGCCTCCTACCCCACAGACGTGCGTGCAAAAATGTATCCTCCCCTTGGCTACAATATTCCAGCTTCTCATATTATCTCCTCTCGGGATGCTGTTGAGCTCGAACTGCCCCACTTCAATCTCACTCAATCCGGAAAAACATGGGGTGTGATCGTTGGCGATGGTGCTTTTATTGATCGCCTTCCGGCAAAAACAGTGCTTTTAACACGAGAAAATATCGATACTGTAGATGGCTTTATATTTCTCGCAACAAGCTATTGGACTCAAGAATGGCAAGATCGCTTAGCGATCTCTCTCATGATGAATCCCCGTCCGATTATTATCGGCAATCCTGATATCAGCGCACCCCTCGAAAACTCTTTCTCAGTAGAGCCCGGTTTCTATGCCGTTGATCTTTTAAATAAAATTCCTAATCTCGACATTACCTATTGTGGTAAACCTTTCCAAAACACGTATAAAGCAGCTTTCGCCCGTATTCAGGAAGTCGTGGGGAATTTCGAGCCTAGTCGCGTCTTAATGGTAGGCGATACCCTTCATACTGACATCCTCGGCGGTAATGAAGC